>NC_008817.1:1200000-1500000 GCF_000015665.1 Prochlorococcus marinus str. MIT 9515
TAATTTAGTAGAACAAAATTCGTCTACTATATCATTGATATTCTTTCCATTAATAAATTCTTGGGTTAATTGTTCCTTTTGTTTATCTGAAAGCCTTTTAGCCAAAATGAATAAATTATTTTTTTTAATTCTATATATTAATTTAATATAAATTTATTTTTTCAAAAATGATTTAGGATAACTTTATAAATCGTGACTATAGAAAATAACAGCGCATGGATTAAATATTAATAAAAAGAATTTTATATATAGTATTTAAATTTGAAAAATTACTGGTTGCAAGTGCGAGGCTGTATTAAGATAATAAGGTTATAAATAAAGTTAATTTATTTCTGTTTTTCAAGATTTTGTTAACTGAGTGAAAAGCTGAGTAACTTAAAAACATGAGAAACATTAGCTTCCTTAGCTCAGCTGGATAGAGCAACTGCCTTCTAAGCAGTGGGTCAATGGTTCGAATCCATTAGGAAGCGTGCAAAGATGCCGTAATGTAAAAAATATTTATCTGAAGTTAATTTTTCAAAAACATTTATAAATTCTATTTATCTAAGCGTATTTTAAATAAATAGATTTATTACTCACAAAAGGAAAATAAAATTTCTCCAAATATAAATTATGTAAAATTTATGAGCATATATTTCAGGAATTATCTCTTTTATGAGATTAAAAAAAACCAATTATTTCTCTTCATAATATTGATTTTTTCATGATATATATTTCGTTTATTTCTTGGATATACTGTTTGATTATAAGTCTTAGAGAAATTTAAATAAAGTTCTTTATCCTTATGAACCATCAAATGAAATGGCTGTACATCTTAATGGGCTAATTAAATTGAAATAATTAATAGTATAAGTTTTGTTCAAATATAAATCTTGCAAATTTTGTTCTCAAGTGATTTTTAAATGCCTGAGAAATCATTTTAGAAAAGAAGCAAGATTAATGAATTAGAAAAAAGATTTTCTTTAATTCCAAGATGTTAATTTTACTCATCCCAAACAGGGAAAACGTAATATTACTCTTCAGCATCAACTCATCATTAAACGCTATTAGATATAGCTTCATCTCTTTAATTTAAAACTTTTTAAACTTATATTTGTATTCTTTTTTTGCCCTATAAAACAATTAATACTAAAAAAAGCATCAACTCAACCATACTAAATTAACAAATAACTTATTTTGCCTCTTAACTAAGATTTATCGTTTCACATTTATGTAGATATAAATAATTTAATGTAAGAATAAGTGTTTTTTGTTGAATAATACCAGCAGGATTAAATAAATTTTTAGTAGATAAAGAAGATGGGAAAAAGATAGCTAGATAAATTAACTTTTTATTTAGATGAATACAAATCACTTTTATGAAGCTATATAATTAAACCTATATTAAATTCACAATGAAATATGTATTTTGAAAAAGTATTAATAAATAAAATAAAATTATGAATAAAAAAGCCTTAATTACTGGAGTTACCGGACAAGATGGGAGTTATCTAGTTGAATTTCTTTTAAATAAAAAATACGAAGTACATGGAATAAAGAGGAGAAGTAGTAGCTTAAACACGCGAAGGGTAGATCATCTATATCAAGATCCACATGAAAATAATCCAAGATTTTTTATGCATTATGGTGATCTAACTGACAGTACAAACTTAATAAGACTTATACAAGATATCTCCCCTGATGAAATTTATAATTTAGGTGCTCAAAGTCATGTAGCAGTTAGTTTTGAAACTCCCGAATATACTGCTAATTGCGATGCTTTAGGCACCTTAAGAATATTAGAGGCAGTTCGAGTATTAGGTCTCTCAAAAAAAACAAAAATATATCAAGCCAGCACTAGTGAATTATATGGTTTGGTTCAGGAAACACCTCAAAACGAAAAAACACCTTTCTATCCTAGAAGTCCATATGGTGTTGCAAAATTATATGCTTATTGGATTACGATTAATTATCGAGAAGCATATGGAATGTACGCATGTAACGGGATTCTTTTCAACCATGAAAGCCCTAGGAGAGGAGAAACATTTATCACGAGAAAAATCACAAGAGGGCTTGCGAGAATAGATGCTGGCCTTGAAAAACTTCTTTTCTTGGGAAATCTTAATTCAAAAAGGGATTGGGGACACGCAAGAGACTATGTGGAAATGCAATGGCTAATGCTTCAACAAAAGGAACCAAAAGATTATGTCATATCAACTGGGAGAGCAGAAAGTATAAGAAAATTTGCTGAGATAAGTGCATCTTATCTTGGCTGGAGTGATAAAGGAAAACCTGGGATAATTTGGGAAGGAGAAGGTTTAAATGAAGTGGGAAGAAGAGCTGATACTATGGAAATAGTTATCAAAGTTGACCCCAGATACTTTAGACCAACTGAAGTTGAATTTCTTCTTGGTGAATCAAAAAAAGCATCTCTAGAATTAGGTTGGACTCCAAACACTTCATTAGAAGAATTAGTAAAAGAAATGATAGAATCTGATAAAGAAGAAGCTAGGAAAGACTCTCTATTGAAAAAATCAGGTTTTCAAATAAATAATTCCCAAGAATAAAGATGGTTCATATTAGATGACACTAATAAATAAGGAAGAAAAAATATTTATAGCTGGGGGAAGTGGAATGGTTGGAAGTGCCATAATAAGAAAGTTGAATAATTTAGGATTTAAACATTTAATTTTCCCTAATAGTTCTGAACTTGATCTGAAAGATTCAAATTTAGTTTTTAATTGGTTTAAAAAAAATAAACCGGATATCGTAATTTTCGCGGCTGCTAAAGTTGGAGGAATATTTGCAAATAACACATATCCAGTTGACTTTTTATTAGATAACTTAAAGATTCAAAATAATGTTATTGAAAGTGCTTGGAAAAATAAAGTGAGGAGGTTACTTTTTCTTGGGAGTAGTTGTGTTTATCCAAAAAATTCAAGTCAACCCATAAATGAAGATGAATTACTAAAAAGTTCTCTTGAGAAAACGAACGAATGGTATGCATTAGCAAAGATTAGTGGAATTAAATTATGTCAGGCATTAAGAAAACAGTATGGATTTGATGCAATATCACTTATGCCAACGAATCTCTATGGTAAAGGTGACAATTATCATTCATCTAATAGTCATGTTCTACCAGCTTTACTTGATAGATTCCATTCACACAAACTTGAGCAAAAAAACTATATTGAATGTTGGGGATCTGGAAATCCAAGGAGAGAATTTATGCATGTTGATGACTTGGCAGATGCTTCAATTTTCGCACTGGAAAATTGGGATCCCAATAAAAATGACGCACCTTTAGATCAATCAGGAGAGCCATTAAATTGGCTTAATGTTGGCACAGGAATTGATTTGAGTATAAAAGAGCTTGCCGAGATGATTGCTAGTATCACCTCATTCAAAGGGAAAATCATTTGGAACAAAGATAAACCCGATGGGACATTTAGGAAACTTTTAAACGTTTCAAAATTAGAAAAATTAGGTTGGAGATCAAAAATATCTTTGGAGGAAGGACTACTAATTACGTATAAAGACTATAAAAAAGAATTAAAAGAGAACAAACTTAGAATTAAATAAAAACAATTCCAATTTAACAGAGTTGGGAAATCATTATGAGCATTATTTTTAAAAATTTTTTTTGGAATAACTTTTATAATAATTTTCCAAATTTAAGTATTTTTTGATAGAAATATTTTAAAAGATTGATTCCTATAAATCCTTTTTAAACAGCTATAAATACTGACTGACAAAAAAATTTGGTAACTATGCTGTAAACATTTAAAAATTAGATTTTTATTAATTGAGTTAATAAAAATCTTTGTAGTAATATTTTAATAATGTAGTTTAATATTAATGGAACAAAAAATAATTCCTATAATTTTATGTGGAGGGAAAGGAACTAGATTATGGCCGCTTTCTAGACAGAGTTATCCAAAACAATTTTTAGCTTTGCACGGAGATAAGAATAAGTCCCTTTTACAACAGACTCAGGAGAGAATATCTTTTTTAGAAGGTATTACTGAGCCAATAATAATTTGTAATGAGGAGCATAGATTCTTAGTAGCAGAACAAATGAGAGATATAAATGTAAAACCAAAAGCAATAATACTTGAAAATGAAGGTAAAAATACAGCCCCAGCAATTGCTCTTGGAGCTATAAAAGCTTTAGAAGAAGAGCAAGAAGATCCATTATTGTTAATATTATCTGCGGATCATATAATTAGAGATCTAAATGTTTTCTCAAAAGTTTTACAAAAAGGATGTAAGTCAGCATTAGAAAATAATTTAGTTACATTTGGAATAATTCCTAATCGCCCAGAAACAGGTTATGGATATATAGAAAGTGAATTCGTTCTTGATAAAAATAATATTAAAGGTAGTCGTATTAAAAGATTTATCGAGAAGCCAAACAAAGAATTAGCTCAAAAACTTGTCAAGTCAAATAAATATACTTGGAATAGTGGAATGTTCGTTTTCAAAAATAGCTTAATTATTAAAGAACTCAATAAACATGCACCCTTAGTTTTACGATATTGCAAAAAAGCAATAGGTAGTAGTGTTAGAGATCTTGATTTTATAAGAATTGATGGAGATTCTTTCTCTAAATCTCCTAATATCCCAATAGATATTGCCGTTATGGAAAAAACTAATTTAGGTTTAGTTCTTCCCTTAGATGCAGGATGGAGTGATATTGGTAATTGGGAATCATTATGGGATAACGAAAAGAAAGATTCTTTTGGCAATGTAATTAAAGGTAAAGTTTTTAATGAGGGATCAACTGACTGCTATATCAAAAGTGAGAATAGTCTTTTAGTTACTCTGGGTTTAAAAGATTTAATACTTGTTGAGACTTCTGATGCAATACTTGCTGCTAACAAAAATGAATTAAATAAAATAAAAACAGTATTAAATAAACTTGAAAAAAAAGGATACACGGAGGTCAATACACATAGAAAGATATATCGACCATGGGGTTCATATACTTCTTTAATAGAGAATGAAAAGTGGCTTGTTAAAAGTATTGAAGTCAATCCCGGATCAAAACTCTCCCTACAAATGCATCATCATAGGACTGAACATTGGATAGTAGTGAAAGGAACCGCACAAGTTGAATTAGACAATAGAAGTTTCGTTTTAAGTGAAAATCAAAGTACTTTCATCCCTTTAGGTTCAAAGCATAGATTAAGTAATCCTGGAAAAATTGATTTAACTCTAATTGAAATTCAGAGTGGAGATTATATTGGAGAGGATGATATTGTAAGGTTCAAAGACGATTACGGTAGAATAAATGATTAAAATAAGATTTTTATGGAAGAAAAAATATTAGTCACTGGTTGTGCAGGTTTTATAGGATTTCATGTATGTAAACAATTAATCAAAAAGGGGTTATTTGTTATTGGATTAGACAATCTTAATAATTACTACGATATTAGTTTAAAGAGAGCCCGTTTAAAAGAAATAGAAAATTTTTCAAAAAATAATATTAAGGGAGAATTCTTATTTATAAAAGCAGATTTGAAGGATGAAAAAATTTTAAAAAACATTTCTAAAGTACACTTACCAAAAAAAGTTATTCACCTTGCCGCCCAAGCAGGTGTAAGACACTCAATAGAAAATCCAAGAGCATATATTAATTCAAATTTGGTTGGGTTTGGTAATGTTCTTGAGTTCTGCAAGGATAACCAAGTTGATCACTTGATTTATGCAAGTAGCAGTTCTATTTATGGTGGTAATAAAAAAATTCCATTTTCTGAGAAGGATTTTGTTGACTATCCAGTAAGTCTCTATGCAGCAACAAAAAAATCTAATGAGCTAATGGCCCATTCCTATAGTCATCTTTTTAAACTACCCTCTACTGGAATAAGACTTTTTACAGTTTATGGTCCTTGGGGTAGACCAGATATGGCTCCAATGATCTTTACAAAATCAATTCTCTCCTCAAAGCCAATAAAAATTTTTAATAACGGCGAAATGTTTAGAGATTTTACCTACATTGATGATGTTAGTGAAGCAATACTGAAGCTCCTTCACCTACCACCAAAATATTTAAATGATGACAAAAATTTAAACTCTTCAGAATTACCTGAATTAACTCCACATAGGATTATAAATATTGGAAGTAGTAATCCAATAAACCTATTAGAATTTATAGATATTCTCGAGAGCGAGATTAATATAAAAGCAATAAGAGTATTTGAAAAAATGCAATTAGGAGACGTTAAAAAAACATATGCTGATACTTCTTATATAGAAGATTTAATTAACTACAAACCAAATACCTCATTAAAAAATGGAATAAGGGAATTTGTGAAATGGTATAAAAATTTTTATAAATTATTCTCTTAACCATTCGGGGATAATTTCACAAAGAATTTCAATCATTTTTTTATTATCATTATTTTTTAAATGTATAAATAAATTATCAAGTTTACCTTTTAAGTCATCGAAATCTAAAGATTTCTCAATTGCTTTAAAAATTAATGGATGATCTGTCTTTTGCGATTTCCCATCTATCAATAATTCTTCGTAAAGTTTTTCACCAGAACCTAAACCTCTATAGACAATTTCAATATCACCATCAAGATTTTCTTCATTTTTAATTTTAAGACCATTTAAAAGTATCATTTGTTCTGCAAGCTTTTTTATTTGCATAGGTTTTCCCATATCTAATAGAAAAACTTCTCCTTCCCCTTTTGCTAAGACAGAAGATTGAATAACCAAAGAAGCTGCTTCAGAAAGAGTCATAAAGTATCTTGTAACACTAGGATCTGTAACAGTTACTGGCCCTCCATCTTCTATCTGTTTTTGAAAAATAGGAACTACTGACCCAGATGAACCTAAAACATTCCCAAAACGTACCATAGAAAATACTAATTTTTCTTTATCTATTGAGTTTTTACATTTTTGCGCATAGCTACTTACGATAAGTTCAGATATCCTTTTTGTAACTCCCATAATACTTGTAGGCCTTACTGCCTTATCGGAAGAAATTAAAATAAGTTTATTAGTATTAAATTTATAAGCAAGTTTACAAACATTTAGAGTAGATTTTATGTTATTTTTAATAGCTTCTATTTGATTTTCTTCTAATAAAGTTACATGTTTGTAAGCAGAAGCATGAAACAATATATCAGGATTATGCTTTGTAAAAATATTTTGCATAAATTTATAGTCTGAAGTACTGCCTAATTCACAATAGATTTTTTTATTTTGAAAATTATTTTTAATTAATATATTTTTAAGCTCAAAAAGATTAGGCTCACTAAAATCAACTACAACAAGTTTTGAGGGGTTTAACGAAAGTATTTGTAAACTTAGCTCTTTACCAATAGAACCAGCTGCACCAGTAACTAATGCAACCTTATCTTTAATTCCAGGACCAAGCAAATTTTCCTTAGGAGGAACGATTTTACGAAATAATAGGTCTTCTAAAGATATAGGTTTTAAAAAATCTATTTTGTCTTTTCCATCTTCAATACTATTAATTGAAGGAATTTTCAATATTCTAATTCTAGGCTTTATTATTTTTATTTGTTTTAGAATATTCAACCATTGATTGGAATTAATAGATAAAGTTGAAACAAGTAATTGATCAAAATCTAAATTTGATATTTGCTTTAAAGATTTTACTTTAATCCCATTGATATCTCTGTTTTCTAACTCCGGATTCTCATCAATAAATGCAACAATATTATGCGATCCTGTTAAAAGAATTTGCTGACTTAGTAGAACTTCATTTTGTCCAGTTCCATAAATAGCAATTTTACTAACATTATTTCTAGGGGATATATTGAAAATAGTTATTAAATCCCTTACTAAAACTCTTAATGCGATTGTAAAAGAAGAGCTTAAAAAACATAAAAGTAACCAAAATTTAAAAGTATAAGAATAAAAACCTAATAAATAAAATATGATTTGTATAGATATTATTAATAATGTATTCTTAATTGCTAATTTATAAAAGCCGACACTCGAAGAATATCTAGTAAGGTGCTTGTAATAATTTCCAAAAATCAAATAGATTGAAGTAAAAAAAAGAAAAAACAGAAAGTATTTATACCTAATATTGTAGCTTAAATCTAATAACCATAATGAGGATATATATGAAAAAGTCAAAAGTATAAGATCACTACATATGAAGTAAATTTTTCTATGCTTAATTTTTAAATTCAGTAAATACCTTAATAGGTAACTTATTTTTAAGAATAAAAATCTATTCATTTCAAAAGAAAAATTTCAAGTTAACTTATTATTCATCGCTTCCTCAAAGGACAAGGCATATTTTTTCTCTAAATAATACATTATAATTAGACAAGACAAGATACTTACTATTTCGTAAACAAAATTTAATTTTATGTAAACAATGCCTATTATCGAAATTTGCAATATGTATATTAAAGCAACTTCTTGTTTTGATAATTTTCCTAAATATAGTCTTTGGTAGAGATGTTGTCTATGAGCTTTAAATATGTTTTGCCTTGAAAAAAAGCGCCTGAATATAGTAATTAAAGCGTCTCCGAAAAAGGGGCTTGCAATTAATAATAAGCCTACAATTTCTTTTAAATCATTAAACTGAAGAATATTTGCAACAAAATATACTCCTAAAAAAGTACTTCCTATATCTCCCATAAAAATTTTTGCTGGATTCCAATTCCAATAAATAAAAGTTGCTAATGAGCCTAAAAGGACAATAAGGGATATGTTTGAATTTAATTTATAATTTATTATTAGAAACAAAACAAACATACATCCAGCTACTAATCCATCTGAGCCATCCATAAAGTTCGTAAAATTAATTACTGCAGTAATAAAAATAAGAAGAAAAATTAAAATAAAAATATCTAATATTGGGTTTAATAAAAATAAACTAATATTACTGAATCCTAAAATAAGAAAAGAGGTTAATAATTGAAAAAGATATCTATATTTTGGCGAGACCTTTATTAAATCATCTAATAAACTTATAAATATGAGGGGTATACATAATAAAGATAATGAAACAATACCTTCAAAATTATTAAATGAAGCGAATATTAAATCATAAATTATTAGAGGAACTATAAAAGATAAACCACCGGCACTGGGAATAGGTTTTATATGTAAGCTTCTTTTATTAGGATTATCTAGAAAAAATATTTCAAAAAATTTAATACCATTTTTTAAAATAATATAAGAGGTAAATACACCTAAAAAAAAATATCCTAAATAAATAATATTTACCATATTTACTCGAAATCTTTTGAGAAAGGAAAACTTCTAGGTTTATTTCTCGTAATTTCACATGCCTTCTCGAAGCCAGATAAATCAGAACATATCCTAGATAATGCTGCAAAGGATTTCGGAGAAAAAATCATAACAGGAAGTATAGAAACTAAGAAAATTCTATTTGGGATTTTTAATATAATACATTTCCTAATAGGATCATTTTTATCTGATGCATTCTTTAAAGATTCTAAAATTTCATGATAATTTAAAATAATATCCCCACCCAAATTAATTAAATTATTGCTTACTTTACTTTTTTCTTTTAATAATTTAATCATTAAAAAATAAACAACTTCTGCCAATTGATATGCGTGAATAGGTTGTCTCGTTCCTGAATTAGATGGCAGACAAACTATCTTTAATTTTCTCATTATTAATAAAATTTTTTGAATATTATTATCCTTAATTTTATTTAAAGAACCATAAATCAAAGTTGGTCTAATTATCTGACAATTTATATTAAGATTTTTAGCTATTGACATTACCTTATGTTCAGATCTTAATAACTTTTTTGCTAGATTTCTATCATAATCGTTAGATTCAAATCTCTTGGTTAATGCAGAAGAGGAAGAACAAATAATAATTCCTTTAAGGTTTACCAATTTAAAATTTTGATGATAAAACAAATAATTTAAAAAAGAAGCAAAATGCCATATAGGAGCAAAACTTATTAATATAAATTCTTCATTGTCTAAAGGAGAAAAAGAGTCTGGCTTTTTTAAGTCAAGTTTATAACCTCTTTTTTTGTCTCTGGAAAAAGAGTATATTTTATATTTTGAATTTTGAAAATTAAAGAATTTATAAAAAGCTTCACCTGATAAAGAGGTTTTACCAAATAGATAAATATTCATACTTCATTAAATAATCTTGTTAAGATTCTTCGAATATATCTTAATATATAGGGTACAAAAAAACATATTCCAAATACATTTTTATAGCAATAAAATACTTCTTTCAGCCTTAAAATATTTTTTTGTGAGCTTATACCGTTTGTAGACATATTAACTAATTCTTTATTAAGAACTAATATTGAAATATTATCAATGCAACTAAACTTAAGAAAATAGTCCAAATCTGAAGCAAGTTGTAAATTCTCGGAAAAACTTGACAACTTCTCAAAAGCATTTGCATTAAAAAATGTAGCTTGATGGGGAGGAATCATTCCCAGAAAAAGACTTTTCCTAAATTTTTTTCTATCAAGGGATAATAAAAATTTATTTTCTAAAAAATATGATTTTCTTATTATCCCTTGAGTTTTAAAGTCTATATATTTTCCTCTGCAAATAAGAAGATCATATTTATTTTTATATGAATTTACTTCTGAAATAATATCTCCAAACGTACTTGGAGATATAGCCCAATCATCAGAACCCCAAAAAAGTACTAATTCATTATCTTTTATAGTTTTAAAACCCTGATTCATAGCACCATAAATTCCTTTATGATTTTTCTCTTGTTTAATAACATTTATTCGAGAATCAGATAAACATGAAGTCTCAATCCAATTAAAATGTTTTTTAGTTGAATCTCCATCAATAAATAATAATTTCCAGTCTTTCCAAGTTTGAATTTTTAATGAATTTATCAACTTAGGTAGAATTAAATATGTATTTAAAGTTGGAACAATTATTTTAATTGAGGTTATCATCTTTTAATTTAAAAAGCTTAGCAGGGTTACCTTTATAAATTCCATCTTTTTCTAGTATACCTGAGACTAAAGAACCTAAACATGTCACAGAACCTCTTTTTAAAATAGCTCCTGGGGCAATAATTGATTTTGCAGCTATCCAGCAATCATCCTCAATAACAATTCTTTCCAAAATTAAATTAAATAAATCTTTTTTATAGTTATGATTTCCAGTGCATAAATATACTCCTTGAGAAATACAAACTCTATTGCCAATTTTAACTAAAGCTAAATTATCTATCCATACATCTTCACCAATCCAACAATGATCTCCTATTGATAAATTCCATGGTTCAGAAATTTTTATATTTGTTTTTATTTTTCCTCCTTTTCCAATTTTAGCTCTAAAAATTCTTAAAATTAACTTCCTCCAA
Source organism: Prochlorococcus marinus str. MIT 9515 (assembly GCF_000015665.1). Taxonomy (NCBI): domain Bacteria; kingdom Bacillati; phylum Cyanobacteriota; class Cyanophyceae; order Synechococcales; family Prochlorococcaceae; genus Prochlorococcus; species Prochlorococcus marinus. The sequence goes on from NC_008817.1 coordinate 1,211,311, forward strand.
TATGTTCCAGGAATGTAGCTAGAAAAAAGAGGTTTGCCAAAAAAATCCCAAATTAATTTAACTATTATTATTGAAATACTATTTTTTTTCTTTTCATATAAATTTAAATTTTGAAGTCGCATTATCAATAATTTCCTTATTTTAAATTTATATTAAACATCTTTAATTATTTTAAATATTTACAATTTCATAAGATATCTTCACAAACTGATCTATATAAATCATTTAATTGGGATGTTAAATTAGACCAATTATGATTTATAGAAACATAATTATAGGCAAGTTTTGAAATCTTTTTTTTCTCATTATCATCCATTTTTATTAAATATTTTAAAGATTTAATGATTTCATTTACTGATGGATTAGTTTTTATTGCAGCACCAATATTTAGAGTTTCAGAAAGATTACAATTTTCACTTATTAAGCATGGAATCCCATAAGACATAGCCTCCAAAGCAGCCATAGGTAATCCTTCTGAAAATGAACTTAGAATAAAAGCAGAAGAATTTCGAAATACTTTTTCTTTTTCTAAATCAAAAACTGGTTTTGAAACAATAATTCTTTTTATTAACGATTTATTATCAAATTTTTTAAGTATCTTCAAATTTCCAGAACCCGCAAAGCAAATCCACCAATTTTTGCTATATGAATATTTTGATACAATCTCCCATGCTTTGATTAACTCATTAATACCCTTTTTTTTATGAAATCTGCCTAAAAAAAGTAATACATTTGAATTTCTAGGAATTTTATCTTCCCAAGATTTAGGATATTCATTTAACTTCAATTCTTTCTTTTGAGGCATAAATATACCATTTGAAATTAGATGACATTTCCATGCAGAATTTATTTTTTTTATAGCTTCAAATTCTCCAGATGAAAGTACTTGAATAAATGAACTATTATTTAATGCTTTTTTTTCCCATAAATACCAAGATATTATTTTCTTTAATTGTGATTGATTTAAAGCCCATTTATCCAACATTCCATGTGGAGTAATAACATATGGGATATCTGCTTTTAATAAATCATTAGTAATTCTTGTATGAACTCTCCAAAGACCATGTAAATGAACAATTGTTGGATTGATTTTTAAAATTTCTTTGATTAATTTTTTACGTTTAAAAGGACTTAGAAAAAGATTACTTGCTAACCATTCAACTTTTATTTTAGTTTTTTTTTGTTCTCTTATTAATTGTTCAACAACAGTTGTTATGCCGCCATCTTTGAAGTCATAAGAATAAGATATATGTAAAACTTTCATCATCTATATCTTTTATTCCAAATATTAGAAAAATAATGGAAAGGAATAAAAATTGTAAAATATAAAAAAGTCAATTGAAGTAAATATCCTCTAGTAAACACTATAAACATAAAACTTAGATATAGACTATATTTAATTTGAGCTATTGGATCATTAAAATTTAATAAAAACTCGTTCCATAATTTCTTAAAATAAAGCCCAAGAAAAAAGTTAATTGTTATTAATGCAATCCATCCACCAGCTAAATAATATTCTGCAAATCCAAGATTAGCTGCACCAACCTCCCACAAGAAACCGTCATAAATTGTTCTATAAGCTGTAATCAAATATTCTCCCTTCGGTTTATTTTGCCATAATATTCTCGGGATAGGAAGTGTTAAGGTATTTATAATAGGTTTTATACCTGAATAATTAATTTCCTCAGGTGTTTTATAAATTATTGCAGCAGAAGTATGGAAAACATTAGTATCGAAGGTTGCAGACTTTAATACAAATTCCAAAACTGATTGTTCTGTTACTGAATACTTCCTCGAAAAAAGTTCATAATTCAAACCCGTTCCATAATTTCTAGAAATCTGGATAAATCCAAAAATAAGCAAAGTCGATAAAATTAAACTCAGTAATAATGTAATATCAGGTTTTATTTTTTTATAAAAAAAATAAATTAAAATTAAAGGCAATAATAATAAAAATAATCTATATCTGAAGCCCAAGCTCACATAAAGACTAATTGTTGTTAACAAGTAAAAAACAAATTTAGTTCTTTCTTTAATGCCGTTCAATAAGCATATAAATAATAAAACTATGCCAACTATCAAGAAATTTACTGTTGATGAAATCCAACTAGAAGCAAAACCTCCACCGCCCCCTCCACTAGAAATTTCAGCCAATGTATACAAATTAAGAGCCCTAGAAAGTAAACTTGTTCCATAATTAATAAATTGCAAGAATAGTGAAAATAATATAATTCTTTCCCCCCATTTATGAATAAATAAATAATCTTTAGTTCCAAGTTGATAACCTTTTAATTTATTGATACCAAATTTTTCTTTCTTGAAATATTTTTTAAAATTGAAACCTAATTGAAAAGATAAATACGTTAGTAGAGCTCCTATTAATCCAATTTCATAAAACTCCCTATGATCTACTCCACGATATGAAATTGATCCATCTTGTTGTCCAGATGTAATAATAGGGCCAACCAAACAATAAAAAATTACTAAGGCCCCGAAAAGTGTAGTTGGCTTAAAAAAATTAAACCATTTTTTATCATTATAGTTTTTCAATAATTCCCAGATACAAATTATAAACAGGACTATTAAATAAAATATTTCTGAAGAGTTTAAACTAAAAAGAAAATCTATGAACATATATTAGAAACTAATCTCAATAGTAATGATGAAAAAAGTGATTTCCTAGGATTATTTATTGAAAAAACTATAGATTTTTTTAAGTTCTTTGAGAAAGTATCTAAATCATAATTTTTTAAATTAGTTCTAGCAAGAGAGATCATTTTAAATTGTTCATCTTTTGTTAAATTTTCTACCTTTTTCATATAATTTTGCAATTCGTAGTTGTTGCTTGGATTAAATACAAAACCTGTTTCATTATTTTTTATTAAATCTACTGCACATCCACAATTTTGGCTAACAATGCAAGGTAATCCAGAAGAAATAGCTTCGTTTACAACTAATCCCCAATTATCAAAATAACTTGGGAGTATAAATGCTGAGGCATTTTTATAATATTGAACTAAATCGTTTATCTGTAACCAATTTATGATTTGAATTTTTTCTTGATTTGTTAAACATTCTGCATATTCTTTTAACTTTAAATAAAGATTTCCAGACCCTATTATTTTCAATCCCCAAAGCCCGCCCTCTTTTTGATAATTTGAAAAGCTTTTTATAAGATTAAAAAGATTTTTTCTTTCTAAAAGACGACTTACACATAAAAAATATTTATATTCATTTTGTTTTGATTTTGAAGTTAATTTTTCAAAAAAACAATTATCAACTACATCCCAAGGTTGAAAGATCATTTGATCTTCAATCCCAAGCTTTATTAGATACTCTCTACTTTCTTTTCCTGCTACAAAAGCTGCACTATAACCTCTCAAAATTATTTTTTTTATAATCTCTTTAAGTAAAAATCTTCTTGAATTTCTTTCTGTTTTGATTATTGAATCACTTACAATTATACAAGGTATTTTTTTAGAGTTAGAATACAACAATAATCTTTGATAGCTGCGATCAGCCCATCCTACTGAAATAATTGCATCTGGATTAATTAAAGATATATTTTTTTTATAAAAATAATCTATCTCTTTATTTGAAATATCTTTTTCTGGAAAAATAGATTTTGGAAATTTGATTACTTGATATTTAGGACTATTTGATGGGCTCCATAAATATTCTTTGGATTCAGGTCTTGTCTCAAATACATATAAATCCAAATTATCATTTGCTAGTGATTCAAATCTGGATTGGTGATAGGGTCCAATATTTCTTAAAACTATTATTATTTTCATTCTTTAAAAAGTTTCAACCATTTAGTTTTTACAATTTTTGAATCATATTTTTTTAAATTTTGAGCAGACTTTTCAATATAGTAATCTCTTTTAGTAGAAGAGCTAATTATTTCATTCAGTGAGTTAATCCACAAGTCAACTCTCCCCTTAGGTATGAGAATTCCAGCTTTCCCATCATCCAAAACTTCTCTACAAGCAGGTACATCCGTCGCAATAATAGGTAGTCTGGCTGCCATTGCTTCAATTAAAGCTATACCAAATCCCTCTGATAAGGTTGTTGAAAATGCAAAAATATCTGCCTCAGCTAACATGGCTGGAATATCTAACTTTGAACCTACAAAGATTTTTTTAATATCTAGTCCTAGTTCAGAGGCAATACCTTCAAGGTATGCTCTTTTATTACCATCTCCAACTAAAATCAAATTACATTTTTTATTTATCTTTGCATAGGCTCTTAATAAAGTTTCTTGATCCTTTATTTCATCTAATCTTGCTACCATCATTATAGTTATAGGTGAGTTTATTTTTCTAAATTTGATATTTTTCTGAACTTCATTTTGAAAACTTTTTACATTGATACAGTTTGGTATTACATTAGAAAATATAATATTTTTATTGAAATTTAAAAAAGAATTTTTTATAGCATATGAACATGGAACAAGTTTTACATTTAACATATTAAAAATGCGCATTAAAAAAATTAATTTTAAATTTTTAATAGAAAAGCTCTCAATTAAATTTTGAACACAAATTGCTAAATTATTTACTCCTGCAATTTTTGCTCCTAAAACAACCCAAAGAGAAGTAATGTTATTGAAATAAATAATTACATTATGGGCTTTATTTTTAGAAAATAATTTTATCAAGAAAGCAATAAATAAAATACCCCTCCTCCTTTCAAATGAGATTATATTCAAATTTTTATATTTATTTTTAGTAGAAATATCATTAGAGAAATTATTAATGTTTTTATTCAAATTAATCAAATAATTTTTTTCCATAGGCATTCCCTCTCTAGACATTGTCAAAGCGAGATTTTCTATACCTCCAATTTTAATACCATCTAAAATATGAAAATTTATTGTCATAACATCAAATAATAAAAATAAGCTTCAGCCATTTTTTCTATAGAAAAATTATCAATAGCATATTTTCTTGCTTTTAAACTTTTTTCATAAATACTTTTTGAATCATGAGTCATTTCTGAAACTTTTATTGCTAAATCTTTTGGATCGCCCTCTTTAAAGAAATTTCCATACTTGCCATTTCCTAAGATCTCAAGGCATGAACCAACATTTGAGGCTAATATCGGAATACCAGCTACCATTGCCTCAGCTAGAGCTATTCCAAAGCCCTCATCCTGTTTTGCAGAAAAAACAAAAATGTCTAATTGGGATATTATTTTAGGAATATCTCTTCTTGCTCCCAAAAATTTTATCATTGAATCTATTCCAAGATCTTTTGAAAGTTTTTCTAATTCTTTTCTTTTTGATCCATCTCCGATAATACTTAAAATCACTTTTAATCCATTCTTTTTCATTTCAAATATAGATCTAATTAACGTTTCATGATCTTTATGTTTCTCTAATCTAGCTACCATCCCTAAGTTAATAGTTTTATCAGGTTTAATCTCAAATTTATTTTTTGAATCATAAAATTTATTTAAATCACAACAGTTATAAACTCTGCAAAGGGCTTTATTGGGTAAATAAAAGTGTTTTCTACTAGCTTGCATAATATAATCTGAACAACAAATACATTTTTTAGTGAAAAATCTTCCTAGATGAACAAGTACTCTAAATTTTTGAATTGATTTTTCATAAATCGGTGGATAATTTCCTATATGAGTGCAAATACTCCTAACTCCTGCAAATTTTGCCCCTATCGCTATGAACGCATGCCATCCAAAAGGGAAGCAAAGTATAGCCTTTGGCTTTAATTTAATACATATTTTATAAGTATAGTATGTTAGAAAAAAGTACCTGAAGAATTTATTTTTAAAATCTTTATAAAAATGAACATCAATACTTATTTCTTCAAATTCCTTGAATATCTCTAGAGGATCTTTATCAAAACAAATTATTTCAATTTTTTTTTTCTTTGAGGTCCAATACTCTGCCAAGTTTAAAGCAAGTTGCGGGCAACCTTCAGCAACTAAGGAATTTAGAACTATTAAAATATCACAACTTTTTATTTTACTTTTATCCATACAAATTATTGTATTAATCCTTTTTATATAATTATAAATCAATATTATTTCAATAATTTAATTACTTATATCTTATTTATATCTCAAATGTCTAAACTATCTTTTTTTATATATTTTTTTAAAATCAATCTTTCAAAATCACTTTCAATATCATAAAAAGTTCTAATTTTTGGAGGTCTAAATTCAGACAAAATAACCTTATTGTTTAGTAAATTTGAGAATAAATTTTTCCAATCAATTGGATCAGAAGGCAAAAGAAAGCATCCTAATTGATTATCTAATAATTCCTTAATTCCTCCTAAATTTGTCCCTGCTATAGGTAATCCAGCGGCAAAAGCCTCAAGAATAGTCAAAGGTCCTGTTTCCATCCATATTGAAGGCACAACTCCTAAATCATAATATTGCAATTTATTTAAGAGTTCTTGTTGAGGTATATTACCTAAATAATTAATTCTAAGATCGTTCTTGATTTTTTTTATTAAATTTATAGAATAATTATCCTCCCCCCAGTAAGGGCCATATATATCCAATTTAACGGGTAAATCTTTATTAAGCATTAATATTGCCTCTATTACAATTTCAAGTCCTTTCTCAGGATTACATCTACCCCAAAATACTAATTTCAAAACATCATCTTCCATTGGCAACCTTTTTTTATTACTTAATTTCTGAGGGCCTGCAGTCCTAATAAGATTAATTTTATTTGAACTTATTTTTTGTTTTATAAGCATATTTTTGCACCAATCTGATAAAACATGAATATTATCAGCTTGATTCATTAAATTGATCCACGAAATATGCATATTTGAAGTTAATTTTCTTGAAGTTAATAAACGAGAAATTATATTTTTATAATTTGGAGAGAAAGGCCAACCATTTTGATATGAAATTAATTTTGCTAATAAATATGGTATTCCTTTTGATTTTAATCTGAGAAAAGTACATCTTCTGTCAATTAAATCTCCTGTACAAATATCATGTGATGCATTTAATAAATTACCCATACAACTACATGGTGGGGTATGTAATGAAAATATTAATTTTGCACCAAAAGCTTTTATTACTTCTACATGATTTATCGTTGTTTTACTTCCAAAAGAATGTATATGAACAACATCAGGTTTAAATCTTTTTAGTAGCTCATAAAATCCTGGAACTTCTTTAACAATAAATGAAAACGTATTTAATCTATTATCTTGTAATACGGGATCTAAGAAAATCTTATAATTTTCTAAATTATTTGATTTAAATTTATACCTGTTATTAGATTTATGGCATGCCCATATAACTTCATATTTTTCAGGAAGACTAATTTGTACATTAATTAGTTGTTGGATAAATATTTCAGTTCCTCCTGTCATAAGAGGATAAAAATTATCTGATAAGTGAAGATACCTTATTTTTTGTTTCATAAAAATAATTACATTACAAGTAACTTTATTGATTTTTTTAAGTATCCAAAGAAAAACAGATCTCTTTTTTTAAAGGGGGATTTAATAAATATAATTAGCATCTCTAAAAAAAACTTTATTTTTATTGTTAGTTTCTTGCAAGCCAACATATCAGAATAAGTCTTATGCATTTTTATTTTTAAATCTAATCTTTTAATTTCTAATTTTATTTTGTTTTTTTGATATTTATTATCTGAAAGTTCTGCATATTCCAATCCTATTTTTTTTCTCTCATCAAACAATATTTTTTCGAATTTTGAGGTTTTTGAATTTCCATGAATTCTAAAAAATGCTCCTGTAATATTTAAATAGTTTGGTTTACCAAAATTTTTATATAAATTTATAAAAAACTTATGGTCCATAACATACATTAAGTTTTCATCAAACCAAGGCTTTTTCAAAGAATTGTTCTCCCAAAATACTCCTTGTTGGGCGATAGTCTGGATAGCACAAAACTCCTCAAATGATGAAATTCTTCTTTCAAAATATGTACTATTTTTAATTGAATTTCCAAATAAAACATCAGTATAAATCCATTTAAATTTATTTTTTTTATATTGTTCTGCAATTTTCCAGAGAATATTGTCAATATAAGTGTCATCACTATTTAAATATGAACATATTTGGCCTGAAGCCATTTTAAAACCTTTATTCAAAGCATGAGCTTGTCCATTATCTTTTTCGCTTACAAAGTAATTTATTTTGTTGAAGTATTTTTTTATTATCTTCAAAGTACTATCTGTACTTAATGCATCAATAATGATTAATTCTAAATTTGGATATTTTTGATTAATTATTGATAAAATTGTTTCTTCAATAAACGAACCTTGATTAAAGGAGGGAATAACGACTGAAATTTTAGGATATATATTTTCCATTAAAAAATTATCTCATTATTTTATTATTCATTTAAATCTAAGATTATAAACATTATTAAATTTTTAACAAAAGTTTTTTTGAATCCCATTTTTTTATGGCTTTAATCCTTGATTGCATAGAGAGAGTTTTATTTATATCTTTGAATTATAATCAAGTTTGAAATAACCTATTGATATTTATTAAAATCAACTTATAAATATTATTTTTTATTTTTAACAATATAAAATAAAGCATGTTTTATTTTAGATATTTACGAGGTTGCAAATTATAAATTGTATTCATAAGTCATTATTAAAAAAAGTATCATGTATAAGATTTAGTTTAATTAAAGCTTATTCAAAATAAATACTATTATAATAAAAAATAATGAATTCAAAAATAAGGAAATATCTTTCTAAATAAAAATTTAGAATTTATTATTTCTTATATTTATATTTCTACTATAATTATCAAATAAGAAATTGAATTTAAATGGATATTAAATATTTCACAACTCCTATATTATTAATAGTATGGAGAAGGCCAAAAGAAACAATCGAAGTTATTGATTCTCTCCGTAAAATAAAACCAAAAAAATTATTTATCTCTTGTGATGGGCCTAGATTAGGGAATAGTCAGGAAGCTCTTAAGGTAAAGAAAACTCAAGAAGTATGTAAAGAATTCATAAACTGGGATTGTGAAGTCAAATGGCAAATTAGTGAGACAAATTTAGGTTGTAAAGTTGGAGTAGTTAGTGCAATTAATTGGTTTTTCAATAATGTTCAAGAAGGAATAATACTGGAGGATGATAATGTAGCTCATCCTGATTTTTTTGTATTTTGCAATAATCTTCTTGAAAAATATAGATTAGATAAAAGAGTTTGGTGCATAAGCGGTAGTAATAATCAAGACAATATCATAAGAGGTGAAGGCAGTTACTATTTTGGTAAAATACCATTAATTTGGGGTTGGGCAACTTGGAAGAATAGATGGGATGAATACGATGTTGATATAAAAGATTGGCCTCATATTAAATCTACAAATATTCTTGAAAATACTTTTGAAGACAAAACAGAAAAGGATTATTGGACAAATATATGGGATGATTTTTATAAAACTGGCAATCCAGACACTTGGGATTATTCATGGGTTCTTACTTGTATAAAAAATAGCGCTTTAATAGCTATCCCAAATAAAAACCTAATTAATAATATTGGATTTAATAGTGAAGCTACCCATACTATATGGGAGAAAAAAAATAACACTATTATGAAAAGTTTAGGTGATCGAATAATACATCCAAAATTTTTAGTTTGTGATAAAAAAGCAGAAAAATATCAATTTGATTTTTACTTCGGAGGAAATGCTATTAGATTGAAAAAAAATTTAAGGATGAGAATAAAAAATAAATTAAAAAAATTATTGAAGTTTAAATGAATAATTTAAGACCATAATTTCTTAAGAATAAATAATTATTTAATATACTTATTGTTTATATTTATATAAACTGATAATATTTCAAAACTTATAGTAGGATTTTTCTAAAAATTATCTTAAATAAGATCTTCTTAAAAAGAAATATAAATATTCTAGAGTTTAATTTCAAATTTAAAACAAAGTTGATAACTAGAATATAATCTTAAGATCTAAAATGTATCTAATCATTTATTTTAGTTATTCAAATTTTAATCAATTATTTTAAATAAAGAATAAACAGTTACTACACTTGAAAGAGGTCTTGCAATGGAATCCAAAGAATCCGAGGCTTTAGTTATTAAATTTCTTCTAACTCTTACTACATCTCCATTTTTTAGCAATGGATTACTTGGAGATATTCCCGATTTAAAGTCCAATTTGAACTTTTTATGAGAAGCAGTCCCATCTCTATTAACTCTAAACAAATCAACATTTGTTTTTGAGGATCTACTATTTATTGGTCCACCAGCCTCTAAAATTGATTGTAATAAAGGGGTATTTGAGTCTAACTGCAATCTCCCTGGATTTAATACTTCTCCAATTACACTTATCTTAATTTGATTTGGCGATAAATTATTATAAGTAATGGTTTCAATTCGCTTTGTAGGGTCTACTGTCGATTTTTTTAACTTGATAATATCTCCATCAAAAAGAAAAGGGTTATTATTTCTAGCTCCTTTAAAAATCAGATTAATCAGATTAAGTTTTGAAGTTTTATATTCATTCTTATTGCCAGGTAGCAATCTTGTTAATTCTACTTCTTTAAGATTTGCTGATTGAGTTATACCACCAGCTTTTTGAATTGCCTTTATTAGAGTAGGCATTCCTGAAATACTTGAACCGGAGGAATCAATACCAGATGTAATTCCAGAAATATTTAAAGTATATATACCTGGCCTATCAACCTCACCCAGAACAAAAACCGTCATCGGCCTAGGCTTTATAATTTGAATAGAAACTTCCGGCTCTATTAGTTGTTTCTTAAGCCTTTGTTTAATTTCAGAATTTGCCTCTTTTATAGTTTTTCCTTTCAAAGAAACATCACCTGCCAAAGGAATGTTTATAGTTCCATCATTAAGAATGGTATATGCTCCAGATGATATATCTGAATCCAAAACAGCAAGTCTCAATTCATCACCAGGGCCTAGAATATATGGATCCTCTTGTAAATTAATTTTTTCATTTATATTATCTTCAACTGATTTATTTAATGTCTCACTATGCAAATTTTGTATAGGATTGAAAGGCAATATAGTAGTTATTAGACCTAACTTTAAAAAAAATAATTTTCTTAAAAATTTATTCATTAATAAATATTTTAATGCTTATTTATAAGTAAACAAACCTATTATATGACATAATAAGCCTAATAAAAATCTTTTTTAGTTTTGAATAACACATCCAAAAATAATTCTAATGAAGAAATTAATCCTTCCCAAATACTTAATAATAACGAATCTGAAGAAAAAACTTCTCTTGAATTTCTACTAGACTTGATTTTAAGAAGAAAAAAAATTTTTTTATTAACTTTAATAATATTTTCATCTTTTTCCTTAATTAGAACAACCCGAGAAAAAATTTATAATCCTATATATAAGGGAGAATTTTCAATATTAATAAAGGACCCTATCAAACAAGCTTCATCTATTGCTGGTAGTTCTGAGGGAATGTTATTAGCTAAGAATTTCATGGGTGCTACTAATACAGATCTAGAACAAGATATCCCAACCCTAAGAGAGCTTTTGCTGAGTGAATTAGTTTTATATGATATATCTAAGAAATATAAACTAGATACAAAATCCTTATCACAAAGAATAAATATAAAAAGAGACCCAAGAGCTAAAGGTATTTTAGAATTTAGTTTGACTAGTAAGGATCCTAAAAAAGATAAGTTATTACTAGAGGATCTTAGTGATTTATATGTAAACTATGCTTCATTAAGAACTCAAAAAAAATTATCTAGTGGTTTAGCTTTTCTAAGTAATCAAGAACCAGCAATAAAAATTAAAAACTCTCAATTATTAGAAAAATTAGAAAACTTCAGGAGAAAAAATAATTATGTTGACCCTATTAATCAAGGGGATAGCTTAAAGGTTGATATTAACGAAATTAACCAAGATATTACTCAATTACAACGGAATATTGAAAGATTAAAAAATGTAAAAGAAGACATCGCAAAAGGAAAAGTTGATTCTTCTAGTTATAGAGAATTAGTAGGAGATTCCAAAAGAGGTGCAGCTACTGTAGAAATAACAAACCCAGAAGAAAAATTAAATCTTCAAGTTAAAGAATTAAATGAACAACTTGGGAATGCCCTTCGGGTTTACACTCCAAATTCATCAGTTGTAAGAAATATAAAGGCTAGATTAGATCAATTAAAACCTAAAGTTAAGGAAAAACAATTAAGAGGAGTTGATATTGCTATTCAATCTGCTCAAGATAATATTAAACTTAAAAAATCGACATTATCTGATTTGAATTCTAAATTTGATAATTTACTTACTGAAATTAATGATTATTCTGAAATAATTTTTGAATTAGAAAGCTCGACAGCTAATCTTGGAGGAATAATTTCTGCTAAAGAACAACTTCAGTTAGAGCTTGCACAAGATAGTTCTCCTTGGACTGTAATAAAACCTCCGACTTTTTTAGCAGCTCGAATATACCCTAGTTATTCTCAGGAATTATCTAAATCTTTATTAATAGCGATTTTTGTTGGTTTAGGATTGGCTCTTTTAAGAGATAAATTTGATAATGTTTATCACTCGGCTGAGGAGGTTAGAAATGAATTAAAATATCCATTTTTGGGACATGTTCCTTATGTAGACTATTTTAGCGATATAAGAGAGGAACAAAAATCGATAATCAACGATATTTCCCTAATTAATAATAATGAAAATATAGAATCTTATGATAGATTTTTTTATCAAGAGTCTTTAAGAAATATATATACATCTCTTAGGTTTCTGAATAGTGATAATCCAATAAAAGTTATTACTATGACAAGTTCTATTCCTAAAGAGGGAAAGTCATTAATCAATATATTGTTATCAAAGACTTTAAGTGAAATGGATCTAAAAATATTGCAAATTGATGCTGATTTAAGAAGACCTCAGATTCATTCTCGCTTAGGCTTGAATAACCTTACTGGGTTATCCAATATACTTACAAATCCATCCTTAACACTTGAAGATGTAATACAATCAGTTCCAGGTTTTAAGAACTGGGACGTGATAACTTCAGGCACTAAACCTCCAGATCCTACAAGACTTTTGAATTCGGAAAAAATGAGAACTTTTATCAAGGACATCAAAGAAAGTGATAAATATGATTTAATAGTTTTTGATACACCTCCAGTAATTGGTCTTGCTGATTCATTATTAGTATCTGAAAAATCCGATGGCTTGATTTTATTAGTAAGTACTAATTCAGTAAATAAAAGCTTACCAAAAGAATCTATTAGTAGATCAATAAAAAGTGGCACACACTTTTTAGGCATTATTACTAATGCCATCAAAAAGGAATCTAAAAATGTATTGAAGAACGGCTATGAGGATTATGCATATGCCGCTTATAGTACCTACGGAATTGATCTTAATAACGAAAATTCAGAAAAAACAGAGCAAATATCAAATCTTAATGACAATGATCAATTCAATAAATTAAAAGAACTAATTTTTAAAAATCTAAGAATTATTTTTGATAAAAGCATGAAATGGCTAGATGATTAGAAATGAAAAAAAGATTTAAATTAGACTGGGTTCTAAGTAATGAATTAGCCGTTGGGCCTGCCCCTTTAAAAAAATCTCATTTTGAATATTTAGCTGATAAAAATATAAAATCTATTTTAAATCTATGTAACGAAGAAGAAGCTCCAATCAATGAAGATTTTAAATCCATTTTTAATTTCAAAAGATTCACATTGCCCGATCACAAAGTAAATAAAGAAATTGAAATCCATGAAATAAAAGAAATTATTAACATAATAGAATCATTAAAGACCACTGGTGCAGTATATGTGCACTGTTTCGCAGGTGTTGAGAGATCTCCTCTTATATGTATGGCTTGGCTGATATCAAAGCATAAATTATCACCTCAAAGATCCTTAGATTATTTAATGGAAGTTCATAAAGGTAGTAATCCACTTCCATCACAATATAAATTACTTAGTGATATTTGATTATCAAATTAATAATTAATCCCTTCAGAAAGATATTTTAAGATAAATTTTGAGCCTTGATTATTTAAAAGAAAAAATTTTTTTTAAAAACTTATTATTCATTGATATTTAAAAGATAAATAAAAAATAAGTTCTTATTAATGCAAAATATTATTTATTAGAAATTTTTAAATTGAAATGCTAATATTATTTAAAAGTAAACAAAATTAAAATTTATATTAAACTAATTGAAAATATTATTTTTAACAGAATCATTAAGTACCTCTATGGGAGGTCTTGCGACTGGAATTATTACTTTAGCAATTGGATTAGCAAAGCATATTCCTAACGAAAAACATTTAATACTTGTTCAAGAAGATAATCAAAACTCAAGTTTTGAAGAAGAATATACATTACCAAAAAATCTATCAGTTCTAAAACTTAAAAAATTTGGGCCCAAATTATATCCTTTTGCTTTAGATATGCAAAAAAATATAAATAAGTTCAATCCTGATGTCATATATCTAAAAGGTCTATGGAGGCAAACAAGTTTAGAGGCTTATTATTGGAAGAAAAAAAATCCATCTAAAATTCTAATAATATCTCCTGCAGGTATGTTACAACCATTACCATTAAAAAATAAAAAATTTTTAAAAAAATTAAGCTGGTTTTTAATAGAAAAAAGACTTTTAAAAATAAGTAATGCAATACATTCAGTATCTAAAATCGAAAGAGACTCAATATTAAAAAGTAAAATTCCTGTTAAAAAAAATATTTATATCCCTGAAGGTATGATTATAAATAATAGTAATTTAGATAAAAAAAATATTCTATCAAAGAAACTAGTTTCAATTTCAAGAATAGACCCTATTAAAGGGTTAGAAACTTTGCTTGAATCATGCAAAAATTTAGATTTTAAAGAATGGAAATTTTTTATCTATGGGAATGGAGATATGAAATATATAAACAAAATTAAAAATTTAATTACCAAATATAAATTAGAAGATAAGGTAATTTTAAATGATGCAATATTTGGAATAAACAAAGAAATTGTTCTAAATGATGCATCTGCCTTTATTTTGCCTTCATTTTCAGAATCATTTGGTATTGCAATTGCAGAAGCAATGTCTTTTGGTATACCTGTTTTAACTACAACAAAAACTCCTTGGCAGGTAATTAAAAAAAAGAAATTAGGTTGGTACGTTGAGCCTGAGATTTCAAGCCTAAGAAAAGCGCTTAAAGATCTTTTCAAATGCTCACAAAAAGAATTAGAAGAAATAGGTGCAAGATCAAAATTATATATATCTAAAAGATATGATTACATGACAACATCAAATCAAATGAAAGAAGAAATATTAGCCTTAAGTAAAACTAAATTCTAAATTTTATAATTTTAAATTTTATGAGCAATATAAAAATCAGCATATTAATGCCAGCTTATAATTCAGAGGAATTTATATCTAGATCTATTGAAAGTGTTATAAAGCAAAGTTTTTTAAATTTTGAATTAATTATAGTTGATGATGGGAGTAGAGATGCAACAAAAGAAATTGTTAATATGTACAAACACAATAATAACAAAATTAAGCTTTTCACTAAATCCAACTCTGGTATCACAGAAACATTAAATTTTGGCTTAAAAAAATGTAAAGGAGAATGGATTGCGAGATTAGATAGTGATGATTTATCAAGATTTGATCGATTGGAAAAACAACTTTTAATTGCTGAATCTAATAGAAATACTGGCTTAGTAGGTTCAGACGCCATTTTTATTGATAGCCTTGATAATAATTTATATTCTTTTTCATATCCTTCCACACATAAAGAATTAACAAATAACTTATTATCATGTAAAAAGTTTTTTCCTCACTCAAGTGCCTTTTTTAATCGTGAATTAGTTGAATCAATAGGAGCTTATAGGCAGAGAGCAGGCATTAGTGAAGATTGGGATCTTTGGCTAAGGTTAGCTAGTAAAAGCAAAATAATTAATATCAAAAAACCTCTTTTAAAAATTAGAATTCATGAAAATCGAATCTCAAATAAAAACTCTTTAAAGCAATCATTTGATACGAGATTTGTAATTGTTGCTAATTTACTTAGCACTAAAAAAAATTATGATCCATTAGATTTATTAAGTGATGAAGAATTTATAAATTATAAAAATTATATTGAAATATTTCTCGAGAAATTAGGATTCAGTGATTACCTAAAATTCATCTCATTTTTAAAAAATCCGATTTTAAAAAGAATTATTTTACCAACTTTTTTCTTAAGAAACATCACAAGACCCTTCTATATTTATTCATTTATAAAATTAAAATTCTTTTCTAAAAGTATTCAAATTAAAATTGCCAAAAGTTACTATGATAGATTTATTAGAAATAGCAAATTAATCAAATAAATATAATATATCATCTTTAATATGTTTTTATTAAGCCAATACAAATTGAAATTGTACGGATATTTAAATCAATCATCCTAAAGTAAATAAATAATTATGAAAAAAAAACTATTGCATAATCCAATAAAAGAAAGAGTCTTACTAACTATCTCTGATAATAGTTGTGATTATATTCCAAAAGTTTCAAACGCAGGAAAAATAATTAATGGGTATCAAATTATGCACAACGGATTAAAAATAATTGCTGAAAGTTATAACGGGGAATGGATGGGTGAAATCATAAAAAACCTAAAGGGTCATCATGAACCACAGGAGGAAAAAGCATTTTACGAAATTCTTAAAGATTTAAAAGATGGTTCCAGTATGTTGGAATTAGGATCTAACTGGAGTTATTATTCAATGTGGTTTGCAAAAGAAATAAAGAATTCAATAAATTTAATGTTGGAGCCAGACCAAGAAAAACTACAAAAAGGCCTTAAACATTTTAAGATGAATAATCTAAATTCATTTGCATTTATACAGGGTACTGTCGGTAAGAATTTTGAACATGCAAAAGACTTTCTAGGCACAACATTAGTTCAATATACGGTAGATTACATATTGAACTTCTATAAAATAAAAAAGCTTTCTATTTTACATTCAGATATTCAAGGTGCTGAATTAAATATGCTTAGGGGAGCTAAAAATTCTCTTAAAAATAAGTCTATTGAATATTTATTTATATCAACCCATCATGATGCCATTCATTTATTGTGTAAAGAATTCCTGAAGGAGATGGGTTATTACATAATATGTGAACATTCTTTAAATGAGAGTTCTTCAGCTGATGGACTAATAGTTGCATCAAGCAATAAAAGAGATCAAATAAATATTTTTAAAGTGAAATCCTCAAGTGCATCACTAGTAAAAAAAACTAAGAATTTAATAAGATATTATCAATACAAATTTTTTTCTATAGAGTAATACTTGATGTTTTTAAAAAAAATAAAGAAAAATTTTCCTTTTAGGATAATTTCAAAAAATAAGTTTGATTTTACAGATAGAGGTGGGAAATTCAAGAAATATGAAATATACAATTTATTTAATAAAAAAGAAAAAGAAATCCTATCTAATGAGTTTATAAATTACTCATTTTCTCAGTTAGGTCAAGACTTAATTGCAATAGTATTAGCAGAAGGAAAACAAGAAGGATATTTTGTAGAATTTGGAGCCTGCGATGGTATAAGACATAGTAATACTTTTGCTTTAGAAAAAATATTTAACTGGAATGGTATACTCGCCGAACCTTCAAAAGTTTGGCATGATTCTTTAATAAAGAACAGAAATTGTTTAATTGATAAAAGATGTGTTTATTCAGAAAGTGATCTTCTAATGCCATTTTTTGAAGTGCAAAAAAACAAAAATATTTCTCATGGTGCATCATCTCTTTCCAGATTTGCAAATAATGGGGACTGGGCAAGTAAATTAAGATTAGAAAATTATATAGAATATGAAGTTAAAACTATTTCTTTAAATGATCTTTTAGAAGAAAACAATGCACCAAATAAAATTGATTTCATGTCTATAGATACTGAGGGAAGTGAGTTAGAAATAATAAAGAATTTCAATTTTAATAAATATAAAATAAAATTTCTATGTATTGAACATAATTTTGTAAATAAAACTAGGAAAGAAATAAATCAAATACTTACATTGAATGGTTATAAACAAATATATAAAAAATTATCAGAATTTGATGATTGGTATATATATATAAATTTCTAAATTATTCATATTACTAAGATTTTTTGTTATTAAAACTATCAACTAGACATATACATTTTTGACAAATATAATTTGCCCATACCTGATCATAATGGGTTGTTTTTATATATTTATAATAAAATTCAATTATTTTTTTAATCCTAAATAAATATTCTTTTTTAGTCATAGAATTTAAATATAAGTAAAGTTCTTTATAACTTGAAAAATCACTTTTATTTATAAATGTATAAGGATCTATTTCTTGCGTTATATTTGGACAACCTAAATATACTGGAATACATCCAGCAAACATACTATCAAATATCTTTTCAGTTATGTAACCATTATGCGAACAATTTTCAAAGCATAAAGAAAATTTATAATTAATAAAAGTTTTTAACTTCTTTTCCACAGTTCCTTTATAAAACTGAGGTGTTTTATATAAAAACTTTTTTGCTAAAGGTATTTTATTTAAAGGCCTATATATGCCTCTAAATTGTCTTAAATCCCATCCATATCCATATAAGTCAATTCCTAAATTAGTTTTTTTAAAAAATTCCATTGCTTCCTCCCTTTCCTTATAAAGAGAATATTTATTATTTGAATACTTTTTACTGATTATTGAACAAATATTACCTGATTTTCTCTTATAAATAAGGTTTAAATCTTTCGCATATAACTCTGAACTATTTCCATAACCTATCCAGAATATTTTTTTTTGATCACACAATTCTCGGTTCCAAGTCATCACCAAATCGAATTGATCTAAATAGTATTTAGAGTTGTTCAATTTATTTATAATTGGAGATTCTCTTGCTATAAGAATATTAATTGGAGATCTTTTCTGAGAAAGAGCTTTTTTGTTGACGTCAAAGTAAATAGAAAAAATTGATTCTTCTTGTGAATTGATATCATAAGTTTCTAAAAAAATATTATTTTCTTCTAATTTTTTCTTTAAAATAATGTATTTTTTGGATGTATCATCTCTTTTATTAGAGTCAAAAATCCTATTATTTAGTGCATTATCATAAGTAACTAAAGAAGCCTTCATTAGGAAATATTTTTAAGTAATAATTTTTAAAATAAAAAAATTCATCTATACTCTATCTTCTTATAATGGTTTATAGATAAATATGAAAATAAGATAAATTTTATTGAAGAATTTAAAAGAGAGGCCATAACTACACCATAAAGGCCATAAAAGTATGCTCCAAAGATAGCAAATACTATACCTGATGCATATATATATGAATTAGGCAAAAGCAAAGCTTTTGTCTCTTTTTTTGTTTGAATTAATAAGGTTACAAAACTCGTACTTTCATTGAGAAGTGCCGACATCATCATTGGAACTATTAAATAAGAAACACTTTTATACTTTTCATCTAAAATTATTTGAAATATTTTTTCTCTATAAGTAAACACAATAAATAGTAAAAATAATAAAAATAAAAATATAATTACAAAAATTTTCAGTCCAAGAAAATAAGTTGATTTTAACCTTTTTTGATTATCTCCTGCTTTATCAAAGTAGATAGGTCTTAAATAAGTTGCTAATAGATTTACTAATAAAGAAATTGGTATATATCCAAATTGATAAATTATTGAATAAAATCCTACAGCTTCATCATAATTTGTAAAAAATACAAGTCCCCACTTCTCTACTGCAATTCTTAACCAATTTAATAGTCCTATAGAAATCAAAGGTAATGTAAAAGAACTAATTTTTGATTGCCAATCTATTTTACTTATTTTGTATCTTTCATTAATAAGATAACCTCTCAAAGTTGGAGCTAGAAAATATAATTGAACAATTAAAGTAAAAAGTAAACCAATTAACTGGCCAGAAATTGCCACTGTACTAGAAGGACCAAAAATATTTATAAATATTACAGCTACAAAAAACCTTAAAAAAGTCATTAAACCTTGATGCATTGATACAAGAATTCTCTTCCTAGAAGCATTTTGTAACCCGTTAATAATATTATTAAAGCTATATATAAATCCAAAAGAAATTGATGCTAACACAATAAAAATCGAATTTACATTACCAGAAAAAACTATAAAAATAATTATGGAAAGTGAAATTAAACCTATAAAACTAAAACCTTTAATAATTATGTTTAATACATTAAATAAATAAAAACTTAATTCTTTTTTATCCTTAGCTACTGGGAAAAACCTTGTTATACCATTTGTTAAAGGACCAAAAAAAACACTATAAATGAAACCTCCCATTGTTATTCCTAAAGAAAGTTCACCATATTGACTAGGTGTCAAATATGCAGTTAATATTCTTACTCCTAAAAGTCCGCCTAAAGCAGTAAATAAATACCCTATGCTTATTGAAGATAATTCTTTAATTGAATTATGTATTTTATAAATAATCATTTCTTAATCATATTTATAAATTCAAAACTAATTTATCTGAAAATATTGTCAATTTCAGATGATTTTCCTTAATACTACTATATATTTAGTTTAATTTAACCCTTGGAAAAATCTTTGTTTTTTATTATTAAATAAATTTTTAAATAAGATTTTATAATTTTAGCTCAAGGTGAATTGCCTTTATTTTTATTTTTTATTCTTCTAATAGTTAATATTTGTAAATCTAATAGTGAACTTATTTATAAAAAAATTCATTTAAAAAGTTAAAGGTCATAGAAACTTCGAAAATAATGATAAAATTTATTTCGAGTATATTTGTTTTTTATATTAAAAGTAAACTTATTAAAGGCATATTATAAAAATAAAAAAAAATATGTAAATATATAAAATAACTGACTGTTTTCAAACTTCTTAATGATTTGATAACTTCAATTTACTTAATTAAAAAAAAGGGGGAGGGAAATAGTGGTTTTATTCAAAAAAGAAATGATAAATTTAATTCCATAAATACACTTGATTATTCGATTATTATAAACTTAAATATAAATATCTTTATGAATAATGATTTAAACAAAATTATTAGAAATTTTGAGGAATCATTAATAAAAAATGAACACCGACTTTTATTTAAGTGACCAATTATCCCCATGTTGAGGTCATCTTTTAATAATAAAATGATTTAAAAACGAATTTTATGATAAAAAAGATTCTTATTGTAGCTTTGAAATATAGTTATGGTAATAAAAATTTTGGACCATCTATTAACAAAGGTGCGTTAGAGGATAGTTTAAAAAAAATAGGAATGGTAACAAAAACCATATGGATTGATCAACACAAAAAAGATATTTTAAATAAATTGATAATCCATGAAGCTGAAACATTTAAACCTGATCTGGTTTTTTTTAAATTATTTAAAGACGAGGTTTATGCCAATACATTATTAAAATTAAAAAAAAGATTTAAAACAGTAAATTGGTTTGGAGATGATCCATGGAGATTCGAATCTTTTGCTAAGTATTATGCAAATAAATTTAGTTATGTCATAACTACAGATAAATATAGTACTAATCTTTACAAGAAAATTGGACAAAATAAAGTAATAATTAGTCAACATGCCTCATTCCCTTCAGACATACCATATAAAAAGGTGACTTATCAATATGATGTTTCATTTGTAGGGACAAAAAGTGCTTATAGAGATTGGTTTTGTAAAAAAATTAAGAAATAAAGGAATTAATTGTGAGTGTTTTGGAAAAGGCTGGGAAAATGGTTTGGTTAGCTATAAAAAAATGCAAAATATTTTTAATACTTCAAAAGTTAATTTGAATATTAATAACAGTGTAAATTATGATTTAAGAGTTAATTTTAATAATCCCAAAAATTTAATTGAAGTATTTAAATCATTAATAATTAAAAATAGAAAAATTCATAGTCAAATAAAGGCTAGGAATTTTGAGATACCTTTACATGGAGGTTTTCAGCTTACAGATTATGTTCCTGGTATTGAAGATTATTTTAAAATCGGAGAAGAAATTCTATGTTATAAGGATTTTGAAGATGCATTATCCTTAATTAAATATTTATTAATAAATAAAAAAGAAAGAGAAATAATTAAAAATAATTCTGTTATGAGATCAAGAAAAGAGCATACTTATACCTGTAGAATGAAAAAAATTATTGAGAATATTGCTTCCTATAAATAGAAATAATTGGATTATGAATAGTAATTTAATAAAGAATTTTAAAAAGATTAAATATGAGCCTTTAAATAAAAACTATTTTAATCACAATCTACATAATGACTTTCATTTAATTGCTATGCCTGTGGAAAATAAAAATAAATTAATAATTGAACAAAGAAAATGGAATATAATCAAGTCATTTACCATAGATTGGCAAAATCTAGAACATCATAAAAGAGTATTTGAGATAACTTTTGCAAAAAATTTAATTCTTTATTTAGTTAAAGACCCTAAACCCAAATATGAAGCTGATAATAAAAATTATTCAGAAATTTTTGTAAATAAAAAATCGAAAGAATTTCAAGAAAAATATAAAAGTAACTTTAAAAACTTTTATATCACAAGTAACCCTAGAGATTTTATCGAGAAATTCTTATTAATATTTGGATTTAATGCATTAAAATTTTTAGATATAAAGGAACAAAAATTAGTTAAATTAAAACCCTTAAATAAACCTCTAGGAACTTTCGGATGGAAAAGTTTTAAAGAATTTATATTATTTGCTAATATTTCTTGTGACTGGATAGTACTAAGAAACTTTGAATTTTTACCATTAAATTTTTTTAATAATGATAAAGATATAGATATATTATGCAGAGATAAAGAAAATTTTGCAAATAAATTAAATCTAAAAAAAAGGTCTTGGGGCATATCCTCATATCAAACAATTATAGAGGATAAAATAATACCGGTAGATTTAAGATTTATTGGTGATGAATATTTGGATAAATTATGGCAAAGTAATATTTTAAAAAATAAAATATATCAAAGTAATTTAATACCAAGACCATGTGATTTAGACTATTTTTATAGCTTAATCTATCATTGTAAATTACAAAAGCGCGAAGTCAAAAATATCTATTTGCAAAGACTATATAAACTAAAAAATAAATTAGAAATGAATAATTTAAACAATTCATTTATTTCAAATGACTCAATCACATCAAAATTACTTTCCGAATTCTTAAATAAAAACAAATATACAATAACTAAACCATTTGATATAAATGTAAAAATCAATAAAAGATTTTATAAAATTATAAAAATTTTAATAGAGAAAAGTATTCCCCCAAAGCTACCTATATTTACAAGATTAAGAATTTTATTACCAATTCCTCTTAAAAGTTTTATAGTTAAAATTAAAGACAAGATAAGTTTTAACACAAATAATTTATAATTAAATTTAAAAGATAAATATATTAATAATGAAAAAATTAAAAAGAAATCATTTCAAAAATCTAATTGAACCATTTCTGTATGACCAAATGGATAAAGATTATTATGAATTGTTAGAGATAGAAGCTAAAGATTTAATTACATATAATAGGTTAGATATCATATATAAGCTTGTATATCTAAGAGGTATCAATAATAATAATTATTATTTTACTAAATATTATCTAGATCACATTAAATCTTTTAATTTTGGGAAATTTATTGAGTTTGATAATCCAAATAAAAATAGTAGCTCTAAATTCATAAACGTATTTAAAAATATAGATAAAAATATTCATGAGAACGGTTTTGATGAAAACTTATCTATAATTCCGCTCTCAATGATGGTTCGATTTAATGGATCTCATAGAGTCGCAAGCAGTATTTTTAGGAATAGAAAAGTAAAGTGCATTAAACTATCCTGTAAACCTTTTTCCTATAATTATGAGTTTTTTACGAATCATTTAGTAAATCAAGCCTGGTTAGAAGATATTGTTTTAAATTACATAACTGAAAGTAAAAATTTCTCAGTTGCTTTGATTTGGCCAAGAGCTGATTTAGAAAATAGAATAATAAAAAAATATTTTAATAAAATAATTTATTTTAAAGAAATTAAATTAAGTTTCAGCGCATTAGATCAAGTAGTAAAATCTGTCTACCTAAATGAAAAATGGTTAGGTAGTAAAGAAAAAAACTTTAATGGGTCTATTTTAAAAACAATTCAATGTTATAAAAGGAATAAATCACTTAAATTAATAATATTTGAGAAAAAAAATAATGAAGATATATTCAGAATTAAATCTGAAATTAGAAATCTTTGTAATATTGATAATCATTCAATTCACACTTTAGATACTAAAGAAGAAGCAATTATTATTTCTAGATTATTGTTAAATATAAATTCCATAAAACTTTTAAATAATTACGTTTTCAATAAAGAAAATTACCAATATCTCAATAATTTAGAAAAATCAATTAATAAGATAAATTTATCTAGTAATGATTTCATCATTTCAGATAAATCATCACTCTTTATATATGGGATTAATAAAAATCATACAAAAACCTTATTAGAAATATATGGTCATAAATTAAAAGTAAATGATAAAGCTAATAATGTTATTTTTAAAAAATTAAAAAGTAATTTGAATGATGAAATAATTTATAATCCTGAAAATTATTTCTGGTTTAATAATATAAAATTTATATCAATTAATGGGATTTTCACTCTTTATAAGAACGGAATTTTAGACCTTGATAAAAGAACCCTTTTAAAACTAAGAAGAAAAAATATCAATTCTATTTTTTATTTCTCTCAAAAATCAATAATTTTAACATCTTTCTTAATAGGTATTTTAAAATTTAAAATTGTAAAAATAAGAAATTTTTTAAAACAATTATTGTCTATTAAAATCTAATATTTCTTTAGACAATTTTTAATAATTTCCAAATCTGAAGTTGATAATCCAGGATAATTACCACAATAGAAACTATTTGAAGTTAAAAAATCTGCACCAGGACAAGAGGTTGAATATTTAGAGTATTTTTTATAGAAAGGCTGAAATTGAATATTTCCTGCAATCATTGGTCTTATTTCTACTCCAGCTCCAGAAAATTGGTTAAAGTAAAAATTTTTTATTTCAGCTGATTTGCAAACAACGGGAAAGGCGAATGGAGAAAGAAAATCTTGATGATCGTAATTAATGCTTTGTAAATCTGTATTATCAACAACAACAGAATTAAGGACTAAGTGATTTGAATTTCTTTTTTTGATATTTTCATTTAAATATTTTAATTGATTTAAACCCAAAAAACCTGTTATTTCTGTAGGTCTTAAATTATATCCTAAATCATAAAAACTATACTTAGAGTCAAATTCACTAAGTATATTGTGAGTTTTTCTAATTTTGAACTTTTGATCAGAATTAAGATTACGATCCCAACCATTAGATCTAACCATCCTTAACATTTCTTCTAAATCATTATCATCTGTCGTAACCATGCCACCCTCAATTGTGGACATATGATGAGCCACAAAAAAGGAGAAGGTTGACGCTAAGCCATAATTTCCAGATTTTTTACCAGATACAATACTTCCAAGTGCTTCACAATTATCTTCAATTAAAATAATATTTCTTGCATCACAAATTTCTTTAATCTTATCAAGATCTCCTGTAAAGCCTAAAACATTGGTTAAAAAAATTGCATCTAAATTTAAATTATCAATAACATCTATTATATTTTTAGACATGACATTAAGTGTTTTGGGATCGCAATCTAAAGCTATAGGTTCCATTCCTAATTGAATTATTGGCATTACATTAGTAGACCAAGTAAGAGCCGAGAAACCAACTTTAGAGTTATTTTTTAAGCGCCCTAAATTTTTCAAAGACTGAAGCAGAGCCAAATTAGCACTCCCGCCACTATTAAATAGAATAGAATCTTTTCTACCTTGATATATAGAAAACTCTTTCTCAAATTCAGAGCATTTTATTCCCATACTTAGCTTATTGGAAGATAATATGAATTCAGATAAAGCTAACTTTGTTTTATATTCTTCTATAAATGTATCTTTCATAAGAGGAATCATTGCTTCTTATTATTAATTTCTTCATTTAATTTTAAAGCTTTATATGAATTTATGGTGGAAACTAATCCATCATCCAGATTGATTTTAGGTTTGAAACCAAGTTTTGAAATTTTTGAAACGTCCAGTAATTTGTGCGGTGTTCCATCAGGTTTAGATTCGTCCCAAATAATTTCACCTTCAAACCCAGTAAGACCTGCGATCTTTGATGCAAGTTCACATATCTTGATTTCTTCACCAGAACCAACATTAATATGATCATTTGATTTATATTTTTCTAAAAGCAAAATTATTGCATCTACTGCATCCTCTACATTTAAAAACTCTCTGAAAACTTCACCGCTTCCCCATAATTCTACTTTTCCTATTGAGTTATCAACCGCATCGACAAATTTCCGAACGAGAGAAGACAAGACATGTGAATTTATTAAATCAAAATTATCATTATTCCCATATAGATTGCAAAACATAGGACAAATACATTGTATGTTATATTTTTCTGCATAAAGCTTAGCTAATTTTAAACCTACAATTTTTGCTAACGCATATGGTTCATTTGTAGGTTCTAATAATCCAGTCAAAAGGTAATTCTCCTTTATTGGTTGTTCAGATTCTCTAGGGTAAATGCATGAACTTCCAATAAAAACTAAAGTTTTAGTATTATTTTTAGCAGCAGCATCAATTATATTAGTTTGAATCATAAGGTTGTCATATAGAAATTCGCATTTAAAATTTTGGTTAGCTTGAATCCCTCCAACTTTTGCTGCAGAAAGAATAATTTTATCAGGTTTATGGATACCTATAAAATTATTAACATCAATTTGATTCCTTAAATCGAGATCTTTTTTATCTACCGTAATAACTTCATATATATTTTGATCTTTAAATTTCCTAAGTAATGATGAACCAAGCATTCCATTATGACCGGCAATAAAAATTTTAGTCTTTTGTTTTATAAGCATATTTAGTTTAAATATTTCTTTAATAATTTTAATGATAATGTAGCATTTTAAAAATATTTAATATAGTTAATCAAGTATTTATTTCGTAATATATTTGGATAAATTTAAACTTATCATATATAAAGTAACTTTAAAATTTAAACATATATAATAAGCATTTAATTTAAGAGATTTATAGCAAGAAATAAAAATAAGAAATTTTTGGTATCTATTCTTACTTAGAAATTAAAATTTGATGATTAAAAAAACTAATATAATTAATTTAAATCCTAAAGATTAATTTAAAAGTAAATTCATAATATAAATGAATATGTAAAATAGTTCTAAATAAAGTATTATAATATTTTCAAATAAATTAAATATAAATTTTTATTTTCAAATTTTTATAAATTTTAAAAACTTAATAACTACCAATATAATATAATCATTGTGAATATATAAGATTTTAAATTTGGAAATATCAAAATCTTTTATCGATATAACAGAAAAGATAGGTAAAGATATAAATCTTGTCCAAGGTCCAGGAGGTAACATATCATTTAAAAGTAATGGCTTTATGTACATAAAAGCATCTGGAGAAAAAATGTCTGATGCTAAAAATAAAAATATTTTTGTTAAAACAGATCATAAGAAAATACTATCATCTCTTAAAAATAATGACCCAGATCCAATTAAAAATTGTTGGGATAAGAATTCTCTAATGCGTCCATCAATTGAGACAACTATGCATGCATTAATGCCTCATAAATATGTACTTCATGTTCACTGCGTAAATACTCTTAGCTGGGTAACACAGAAAAATTACCAAAAAAAAATAAAAAACTTTTTACATGGAATTAATTGGAAATCAGTTCCCTATATAAAACCTGGTATTAATTTATCTAATGAAATAAATAAAATCATAAGAGAGTCAATAGTAGATGTAATTTTCTTAGGCAATCATGGGATAGTTGCAGGTGCAGAATCTGCTGAAAGTGTTTTTGAAATAGTTAAAAAAATTTCAGAAAAATTATATATATCTGAATTAGAAAAAATGGAAATTGATTTAAAAAAGTTTAATAAATATCTTTTATGCAGAGAATATAAGTTACCAAAAAATGAATATGTTCATCAAATTGCCTTTTCAAAGATTCATTCTTTAATAGCAACAAAAGGAGATTTATTCCCAGATCAAACTGTTTTTCTAGAAAATGGATTAATCATAATAAATTCCCTTGAGGAACTTACTATGTTATCTAAATCAAGAACTAATAAATTACCTGTTGTATTGATTCCAAATGTAGGGATACTAGTTCCAAGAATATTCAAAGATGTTAATGAAGATACTTTAGTTGGTTTATCAATGATAATTTCAAGATTACCAAAAGATGTCTTGCTAAATTATTTAACAAAGGAAGAAAGAAATGAATTAATTAATTGGGATTTAGAGATTCATAGAAAAACACTCAATAATTAAAAATCATGAAAATACAGCTAGTTATTCCAATGTCCGGTATTGGTAAAAGATTTAAAGATGCAGGTTATACTACCCCAAAACCACTTATAAAAATAAGAGGCAAAGAGATAATAAATCATGTAGTTAATATGTTTGGGGAAATAGAAAGAGTTATTTTCATTTGTAATGAAGAGCATCTTCATGATAAGAAATTAAACCTAAGCAAAATATTAAGTAATCTACATCCAAAAACAACTGTTGTTTCTATTAAGCCGCATAAGAAAGGTCCAATTCATGCTGTTTTAGAAGCCGAATCAATTTTGGAATCCTTGAAACCTACAATAGTTAATTATTGTGATTTCAATTCTTTTTTTAATTTTCCAAATTTTATAAATCATTTAAAAAAAGATCAGCCAGATGGATGTGTTTTTACCTACACAGGTTTTCATCCACATATGTTAAAGAACACAAATTATGCTTATGTGAAAAAATACAAGAATTCCGTTGTTGATATTCAAGAGAAAAAGCCTTTTACTGAAAACCCAATGAATGAAGAAGTCTCAAGCGGGACTTATTACTTTAAATCAGCTAAATTGATGCTTAAATATTTTAAAAAAGCGATTTTATTAGATCTTAAAGTAAATGGAGAGTTTTATGTTTCTATGGCATATAAACCCATGATTAAAGATGGTCTAAAAATAAAAACTTTTCTAATTAATTATTTTATGCAATGGGGAACTCCTTCAGATTTGGAAGATTTCAAATGGTATTCAAATGTTTTCAAAAATATAATTAAAAAAAAGAATAATCATAAAAATATATATGAAGGATGTTTATTAATGCCAATGGCTGGAGAAGGTTCTAGATTTAGAGAAAAAGGATATAAAATCCCTAAACCATTTATTAAAATTTCAGGTTCTGAAATGTATATAAAAGCAATTAAAGATTTACCAAGAATGGAAAATATAAAAATAGTTACAACAGAAAAATTAATTAAAAATAAAAAGCCTTTTTTTAATATTAAAGATAAAAAATTAAATATAAGTATAAAATCTTTAAAAACAAAACCTGAAGGTCAAGCTTGTACTTCTCTAAAAGCTTTTGAAGATAATAGTATCAATTTAGAAAAGCCTTTAATAATAAGTGCTTGTGATATGGGAATTATTTTTGATGAAAAAAAATATCAAAAACTTATCGCCTTACAAGATATAGATATTTTAGTATGGGGATGTAAAGGTTACCCAGGTGCACAACAAAAACCTAATATGTATAGCTGGATATATAAAAATAAAAATGAAAATTATATTTCTAATATTTCAGTAAAGAAAAACCTTTTCAATCCAAGAGAAGATTATGTTTTGATTGGTACATTTACATTTAAGAAAGCGAAGTATTTTGTGCAGTCGGCAGAACTTAGTATTGCTTGTGGAGAAAAAGTAAATGGTGAATATTATGTAGATAATGTAATTAATAAATCTATAGAAATAGGATTAAAAGTAGCAATATTTGAAGTTGATTACTTCATATGTTGGGGGACCCCTAATGAATTAGAAACTTACAATTATTGGGAATCATGTTTTAAAAAATGGACAGATCATCCTTATATGAAAAGATAAACTAATTTAATATTTCTAATTATAAAAATCTTAAAAATATAAAAAAAAATTTAACTAATTAAAAATATTTTAATTATTTTTTATAGAAAAAATTATTTTAATCATTTTAAATAATTATTTAAATAATATGTTTTGTTTATAGCTGTACCTAGATTTTTGCTATATTTGAAAACCATATAACGAGTCTATTAGTTTCTATCGAAATTTAATAATGAAATATTCCATTGTAATACCTTGCTTTAATGAAGAAGGAACAATTGAACTAATACTTGAAAGAACAAAAAATATTTTTATAAAAAATAAAATTGAATTAATTCTTGTCAATAATGGTTCAACAGATAATACAGAAGATATAATATCCAAAATAATAGGAAATTATCCTCATGCAAAATATATTAATTTAGAAAAAAACCTTGGATACGGAGGCGGTATTTTAAAAGGATTAAGCCATTGTAAAGGTGAAATAATTGGTTGGACACATGCTGATCTTCAAACAGATCCACTTGATTGTATAAAAGCATTTAAAGAATATGAAAAAACATCAAAGATACAAAATACTTTTATTAAAGGTAATAGAAAAAATAGACCTATTAGTGACAAATTTTTTACTTTTGGAATGAGTTTATTTGAAACATTATTACTCGGAAAGTTAATTTATGATATAAATGCACAACCAACAATTTTCCCAAAAAAATTTTTTAATTCATGGATTAATCCACCTACAGACTTTTCTTTAGATTTATATTCATATTACTTAGCAAAAAAATATAATTATAAGGTAAAGAGAATAAGTGTTGATTTTCTTAAAAGGATATCAGGTCAATCAAAATGGAATATAAATTTTATTTCAAGGATTAGATTCATATTGCGGACTATTAAATATAGCTTTAAATTAAAGATAAATAAGGTGCTTTAATTTAATTGGAAATAATTGCCCATAGAATAAATACTATTAATCAACTAAAAGATTTAAATAATAATTTTGGAGTTGAGGTTGATATCAGATCTAATGAGAAAAATTTAATAATTGGACATGATCCTTTTTCAAATTACATTAACTTAAAAGACTGGTTATCATTTTATAATCATGGGACTTTAATATTAAATGTAAAAGAAAATGGGTTAGAGGAGGAATTGATTAAAATAATGAAGTCTTTTAGAAAAGAGAATTTTTTCATTCTTGATCAATCGTTCCCGTATATTATAAAAACAATAGAAAATGGTGAAAAAAGATGTGCCATAAGGTTATCAGAATACGAATCTATAAATACTGTTTTATCTTTAAAAGACAAATTAAATTGGGTTTGGATTGACTTCTTTACAAAATTCCCTGTAAATTTTGAAATTTATAAAATCCTAAAAGAACACAATTTTAAATTATGTTTTGTCTCTCCAGAATTGCAAGGACATCAACATTCAAAATGTTTGGATTTAAAAAATTATATCCAATTTAATCAAATGTACTTTGATGCTGTTTGTACTAAGAAAGTTAAATTTTGGGAAGAATGAAAATTTTAAATACACGAAATTCTATTTTTACTTTCTTCTTAGTAATAAAGATATTTTTTATAATTTTGGTCGTTCCGAGTATTCAAGATGTATGGTTTATCGATTTTATAAAAAATTCAATTAATAATCCTAGTTTAGATCCATGGTCTAGTTATTTATCAAATTATGGAGACTCATTAGGATTCCCATATGGTCCAATAATGTTTTTAATATTTATACCTTTATCATTTACTTTTTGGTTTATAGGAATACCTTTTGGTCTAGAAGACTACTTTTTAGGTATTGGTTTTAGATTTAACTTACTTATATTTGATTTAATTTCATTATTAGTTTTATCAAAGTTATTAAATAATAAAAAAGAAATTATCATTTTCTATTGGTTATCTCCATTGATATTTTATGTAACTTATATTTATGGACAATTAGATATTATCCCTACAACAATTGTACTTATCGGATACCTTAAGTTATATAAAAATGAATTTAAAAATAGTGGATACTTTTTTGGTTTAGCAATCGCAACAAAATTAAGTTTTGCTTTGATTATACCTTTTCCAATAATTTATCTTTGGCAAAATAAAAGATTATCTTTTGGTTTTAAACCCTTTATAAAATCTCTTTCTGAAATATTATTAGTATTTGTTTTAACTCCAGTGATATCAAGTGGTTATAGACAAATGGTATTATCAACTCCAGAAAAAGCATCTTTAATATCTTTTAATTTTTCTCTAAACGATGACTTAAAAATATTTATCTTGCCTTTGATATTTATTTTAATTATCTACTCAATCTGGAGATTGAAAAGATCAAATTTCACTTTACTTATTTCGATTACAGGCTTATCTTTTCTTATTTCTACACTAATGATGCCTCCATCTCCAGGTTGGTATTTATGGGCGCTGCCATTTTTAATAATCTATCAAATAAAAACTGATATTAATGGAAAATTACTAATATCATTTTTTACATTTTTGCCAATTATTATAATATTCCCAAATAATATTTTTTCAAAATTAAGTTTTTTGAATTCAAATTATAAATATAATACAATACTTATAAATAGTCTTAATGCAGATTTAATTTATACACTATTTATTAGTTTAGGTATACTTATTGCTATAAGACTTTATAGAGAGTCAATACAAAGCAGTAATTATTACAAACTAAATAAAAGAGCTTTTGTTATAGGAATATCCGGAGGACCATCATCAGGTAAAGATATACTATCAAAATCAATAGTGGATTTACTTGGAGATCACTCTACTTTAGTTTTTAGAGAAAGAGATTATTTTAAATGGAATAAAAATCTAAGTAATACAGAAAAACATAATTCCATTAATATCAAATCAAATGATCTATTAAAATTAAATTCAGACTTGGATTTAATTTCGAATAAAAATGTTCTTAATAGAAAAACTATTAATAACTCCATTACTAAATTCCAAAGCATGAAATCCTTCTCTAAGGATTTTATAGTTGTTAATGGATATCATATTTTTCTGCCCGATGTATTAAATAAATTTTTTAATATAAAAATCTTTTTAGATCCAGAAACTGAACTTAATAAAAATTGGCTTAAAAACAAAAATGACTCTCAACCAAATCCTACCAAAATATCGAACTTCAAAGATTTAAAAAAGTATCAGGATTTATATTCTGAACAAAAAAACTGCTCTGATATAATTTTTTCATTTTCTTACATAAATAAAGAGATATTATCTTACAAAAAAGTTCAAAATTTACCTATAAAAATGGATGTTTTTCTTAAGGATGGCATTTATGCAGAAAACCTATCAAAAGCATTAATTTCTATATGTGGGGTAAAACTAAATTCAAATATCTCAAATACTGATTTTTCAGCAAAACTTTCTATAGAAGGAGATATTTGGCCAGAAGATATAAAATTAGCCGCTACTAGATTGGTTCCTAATCTAGAAGAAATTATAGATTACAATGCAAAATGGCAATCTAATATACTTGGATTAATGCAATTAATAATACTTATGCAAATCGCTTATGTTTTTAAATATAAAATTGAGAATTAAATGACTTTAAAATTAATTAATGATCAAAAGTTTAAGAGACTTCCAAAAGCAATTATATTTGATACGGATAATACTTTATATTCGTACGCACCAGCTAATGAATTAGCTTTAAAATCTGTTTTCACAAAAGCAGA
Source organism: Prochlorococcus marinus str. MIT 9515 (assembly GCF_000015665.1). Classification (NCBI taxonomy): domain Bacteria; kingdom Bacillati; phylum Cyanobacteriota; class Cyanophyceae; order Synechococcales; family Prochlorococcaceae; genus Prochlorococcus; species Prochlorococcus marinus. The sequence continues at coordinate 1,245,035 of NC_008817.1, forward strand.
AATATTATTAGATATAAATAGAAATTTATTTGAAGAGAAATTCAAAGAAGCTAGAATTGAAATAAAAAAAAGAATATCTAATCAAGCTAGTTCTCATAGTAGATTACTTTATATTCAGAGAACAATAGAACTTCTAGGATTTAAAACCCAGCTTTTATTAACACTTGACTTGGAGCAAACATACTGGAGAACATTCTTACAATCTTGCAATTTATTTCCTAACGTTAGAGAATTACTTGATAAACTAAATAATTTGAATATACAAACTGCTATAATCACCGACCTTAATTCGCAAATTCAGTTTAGGAAAATAATATTTTTTGGGCTAGAACAATATTTTGATTATGTTGTAACTTCAGAAGAAGCGGGTTCTGATAAACCAAGCAAAGCTCCCTTTGAACTAGCTCTAAAGAAATTGGATTTACTTCCTAATGAATGCTGGATGATCGGAGATAATCTAAATGCAGATATTATAGGTGGCAAAAATTGTGGTTTAACAACTTTATATAAATACGAATCTAAAGATGAAAGTAAAATTTATAAAATTATTCCTGATGCAAGTTTTAATGACTATAGTAAAATTTTAAATCTAATAAAAAAGATGAAAGTTTAATGATTTTATAATATTGTTTTAGGTAACATATCTAATGAATTGTGATAGTGATTATTTTATTATTAATTTAATTTTTCAAAATAATATCTTATTGGAAAATTAATAATATTTCTATATATTTTTGGTTTTTTATTTTAATTAAAAAAAATATTAATATTTACAATAACTGACAAATAAATTTGTTTTACTAAAAAAAACACTTCTTTAATGTAACTTTATAAGTGTTATGTCTAAAAAGATTAAAGGTCAATAAATTTCTATTTGATTAAAATTGAAATCCATGAAAATTATTTCTACTTGTCCATTATGCTTTTGCGAAAATGCAACTCAAATATGGGAAGCTTCCTGTTCAGAACAGGCTTCTCATTTCTTAAGTCCAATAGTTAATAGAAATAAATATGAAACTCTGAAAGATCACATAGAATATTTACAGAAATCATCTTTTGTATCTGTAAATAAATGTTCAGAGTGTAATTTCATATATAGTTTTCCAAATTTTTCAGGTGATAAAAAGTTTTATGATCTTATTTTTTCAGATACTAATAAATATCCTCAGAATAGATGGGAATTTAAAGAGAGTATTGAGATTATTAAAAATTCAAAATTTATAAACCCAAAGATTCTTGAAATAGGTTCAGGAGATGGAGCATTTATCAGGAAATTGGTAAAAAAAGGAATAACAACAAAAAATTCTATTACTGCAATAGAGTATTCTATATTTGGCAAATCAAAAATCCAGGATTTTGGTATTGAATGCCTATCAGTAGATATTAAAGACAATAAAAAGCAACTTCCTCATAAAGAATATGATTTCATATGTCTTTTTCAAGTACTTGAACACTTAGATGATATCCATAAATTAGTAGAAAGATTAAAAAATTTGTTAAGTAAAAATGGAGAACTTTTAATAGCTGTTCCTAATGAAAAAATAATTGAATTTAACGAATCAAATGGTGCCTTACTAGATATGCCTCCAAATCATATTGGAAGATGGTCTAAGAATACTTTTATTAAATATTGCGATCTTAACTATATGTCTCTTGTAGATCATAAAGTTGAGCCTTTTTCCATGAAAAAGTTTCTTATGATGTTTTTTTCTTATCGATTTTTGAGAAAAGCACAAAAGCAGTCTTCAATTGCGGCATATATAAAATATAAAACAAATAAAAAGATCACCCCATTTTTTACAATTATTTTCATTATTACAGACTTCTTCTTTTCGCCAAAAATTTTATTAAAAATAATTTTCTCTGCTGCTAAATTAGGAGGAGAGACACAACTAGCACGTATATCTAAAGTTTGCAATTATCAAAAAATAAACTGGGGCAAATCTTCAAACAAATAAAATAATAGTTCAATATATTCTATAATAAATCAAAAATATAAATATGTTTTTTTGGAGAAAATTATTCCCATATTTGCAAAAGTCAATCCCAAGGAATAGAAATAACCAATTACTTAAGATTTTGGATAAAGTTTCAACAACTTATCACTCCTTATATGAAAATCTTAATTATGATTGTGAATATAATGGAGAGTTATTTTTATTAAATAAATTAAATCAGAGTAATAATCTTAATTGTATATTTGATGTAGGAGCTAATATTGGAAACTATTCTTTGTTAGCAAGAGAGATAAATAAACAATGTTTGATTTTTGCATTTGAACCAGTCCCAAAGACATATATTGATCTAAAAGAAAACGTTTTAAATAAAGACATTAAAACTTTTAATATCGGACTTGGAAGTGATACTAGGGAAGAAATGATGCTGGTTTCAAAAGATAGTAAACTTTCTACATTACTATTAGAAAATAGTAATTTATCAACTAAAGATAATCCTCAATATGTCTCTGTCAAAATAATAAGTGGTGATGAATTTTTAAAAAATAATTATGAACTTAATCAAATTTCATTATTAAAAATAGACACAGAGGGCTATGAATCGGAAGTATTAAAAGGTTTTAGGAGAATAATGCCAAAAGTTAATATCGTCCAATTTGAGTATGGCAAAGCAAATTTATTCTCTAAATATTTTCTTAAAGATTATTTTAATGATTACTCTGATGACTACTATATTGGAAAGCTTTATCCTAATGGAGTTGAATTCTTTGAAAAATACAAATGGGATTTAGATGATTTAATAGGTCCTAATTATATTATGGTCAAAAGGTCTCGTAAAGATTTATATGCTTTACTTTCGATTAAAGTTTAATTTAAATTTTCTATAAAATAATAATAAAAAAAACAGACTTAATAGAAACGTTTATCATTTCATCAAAAAATTCAAGTTTAGTTACCTGAATTAAATAATATTTTCTAAGAAAATAAGAATTTTGTTTTAAACATCATTAAGATTTTTATAGAATTTTTTATTAATATAGAGGAATATTAGTTTTGCCACCAATATATTAATGGAAACTATTTGTCCCATCTGCAAAAAAAATAATTTGGTAAAAGTAGTATCTAATTGTAAAGAAAACATCCGTCTAACTGAAAAATCTTATTCATATGTAAAATGCCTGAATTGTAAAATTATAAGTCTATTTCCAACTCCTGATATCTCAACTATTTCAAACCATTATCAATTTTTAAATAAAGAAAAAGAGAAAAATATTTCAAATAAAAAAACATTAGCCCTTCTTTTTAAGATTAAAGATTATTATCAGAATACAAAAAATATAAAAAATATCCTAAGAAATATTTTGAAATTTGGGGAAGAAGACTTTCCATATTTAAATCGGCTGAGAGGAAAAAAAATTCTTGATCTAGGAGCTGGCAATGGTTTTTTTTCATTAGCAGCAAAAGAAAAAGGTTTTAATGTGATTTCTATAGAACAAAATAAAAGCTCAATTAATTTTGCTAAAAGTATTGGTATAAAAATGATCGCAAGTGATATAAGCTCAAAAATATCTATGGAATACGCTTCAGTTGTTGATAATGTTATATTGAATCACGTTTTTGAGCATATTCTTGAGCCCTTTAATTTCTTATCTATTTTAAGGAATAACATATCAAATCATACTAAAGTTGTTTTGTTTATTCCTAATGCAAATTCTATTTGGAGGTATATTTTTAAGGAAAAATGGTATGGTTGGGACCCACCTATTCATGTGCACTTATATAATAAGAAATCTTTAGAATTAATTATAAGTAATTCAGGTTTTAAAGTTGAATATTTATCTACAATAAATCGTATTGATTCACTTTATGCTGCTTTAATACATTCAGGCAAAAATCCAAGAAATCTAAAATTGATTTTGAGATTTGTTAGCTTTATAATTCAACCAATATTAAAAATATTTAATTTAGCACCTGAATTATTATGTATTATTTCTAAAAAATAGATCAGAATAATATAATAATTCTTATGATTGATACTAAAAATTTTGAAATATTTAGAACCAAAATCAGTCTAAAAAATCATAAAATATAATTCATTACAAATCAAAATAACTATTTAAGATAATAATTTTGCCATGTGGATTAAAATCACTAAATATATTATTTTATCCCTGCCGCATAAAAATAAATCAATAAATATTTGTTCAAATTGTTTTAGTTGATCCTCTCTTATTTTTAACTTTATTTAGATTAATTAAAAAAATATTTACTTTTAATATTTATAAGAAATTTTTTTATTTTTGAATATCAAAACTCCTAATTTTTTAATAGTTCTAAAAGATACTTACCATAAGAACTTGACTTAAGAGCATTTCCAAGTTCTTTAAGTTGAGAATCTTTTATCCAACCTTTACGCCAGGCTACTTCTTCTGGGGATCCGATTTTTAAACCCTGTCTTTTTTCCAAAGCCCTAATATAGTTACTCGCTTCATTTAAAGAATCAAAAGTTCCAGTATCTAGCCATGCCATACCTCTACCCATTATTTCAACATTTAAATTTGATTCTTGCAGAAACAACTTGTTAATTGAAGATATCTCTAATTCTCCTCTAAGAGATGGTTTTATCTTTTTTGCTTTAGAGATGACGGTATCATCATAGAAATAAATTCCTGTTATTGCAAATCTACTTTTTGGATTTGAAGGTTTTTCTTCAATAGAACAGGCCTTGCCTGATTTATTGAAATAAACAACTCCATATCTTTCCGGGTCACTTACAGGGTATGCGAATATTGTTGCTCCATCTTTTTTGAGATTTGCAGATTCTAGTTTAGGTAGAAGTTCATTCCCATGGAATAAATTATCACCAAGTATTAAAACTGATGGGGATCCATTTAGAAACTTTTCCCCAATAATTAAAGCTTGAGCAATTCCCTGTGGTTTTTCCTGAGAAGCATATTCAATATTAATGCCAAGAGATTTTCCATCTCCTAACAATCTCTTAAATGAATTTAAATGATCAGGAGATGAGATTAATAAAATATCATTTATATCAGCCAGCATAAGTGTGGTTAATGGATAATAAATCATAGGCTTATCGTATACCGGCATGAGTTGCTTACTTATAGCTAAAGATATTGGACTTAATCTGGTACCTAAACCTCCAGCAAGAATTATCCCTTTTCTTTTTTTCATTTCTAAATTAATCATTAGTTATATATATCTAAGATTAGTATGTTTCCTAACTAAAAAAAGGTTAAAATATAACTAAATTTATTTTTTTTTATTTATCAACTTTGAAGATCTCAGAAACACCCATAGCTGGAGCATATATTCTGGAAAACGATGTTTATAGAGATAATAGAGGTTCTTTTACTTGTTTTTATATTGAGGATGATTTTAAAAAAAATAATTTGAATACTAAATGGACACAAATAAATAGCTCACTAAGTTTTGATGAAAGAACATTAAGAGGTATACATTTTCAGTATCCCCCCTATTCCCAAATAAAACTAGTTAGGGTAATCCAAGGATCTATTTTTGATGTAATCGTAGATTTAAGGCCGAAATCAAAAACTTTTGGTAAACACTTCTTTTATTTTTTAAATGAAAAAAATAATAAGATGCTTTATATTGCGAATGGTTTTGGACATGGATTCATGACAATGGAAAATAATACAAAGATTATCTACAACGTATCTGCACCCTATAAACCAGAGTATGAAGAAACAATAATATGGAATGATAAATTATTAAATATTCAATGGCCAAATTCTCCATTAAAATTATCTGCCAAAGACTTGAATGGTAAAACATTTAATGAAATCAAACTAGAGATTTTAAATAGAGTATGAAAAATTTAGTATTTATACTCGGGAGTAATGGCTATGTAGGTAGTGCGCTAGTTAAAAAATTCATAAGTAAAGATAACTTTGTGATTGGACTAGGTAGATCGGAAACCTCTAGGCAATATAAAGAAAAATATATAAAAGATTCAAATTTTCACTACTTTTCTTTAAAAGACAAAAATATACTAAGTATAAAATCTCAAATTAAAGACTATGTGAGTGAGTTCAATATGAATTCCATATTTATTAATTCAGCATGGCATGGTGATAAATCACTCTCAGATGGGAACTTATCTGAACAAATTGCAAATATTTATTTATCTAATGACGCAATTAAATTAGCAACAGAAATTAGATGTGATAAATTTTTGTATATTGGAAGTGTTTTTGAAAATTATATTGATAAATTTACTAATAGTAATTGGTATGAACATAAATATAATTTCAAAGATCAATTAAATTATTCTTTAGCAAAAAATATTTGTAGAGATTTTAATAGACTGGTCTCATATTTACAAAAAATTGAATATATTCATTGCTCATTTTCAGTATTTATTGATCAAGATTTAAGTGGCAAAGGATATATACCTTCAACCCTAAAAAAAATATCGAAAGGATTAGAATATAGTGAACCTGAGAATAAGGAACTTTTTGATATTACTTTATTAGATGAAGGTTGTGAGGCTATATATTTGTTAAGTCAGAAGGCCAAAATCAATAAGAATTACTATATTGGTACTTCATTTCCAAAAACATTAAAAGATATATTTATTACTTTTGAAGAAGCAAAATTAAAAAAACATAAAAGTCATGAAATATTATATGAGTCACCTTATAATGATTTATTTTGTATTAATAACCTTGAAAAAGATATCGGTTATAAACCAACAAAAACTTTTAACAAATTTTCCTTTGAATTTTTTAATAAATGAATACTGCCATTGTTTCAGGAGCTACTGGTTTTATTGGCTCAACCTTAGTAAATTATTTACTAAATAATAAATATAAAGTAATAGCATTAGGAAGGAAATCATTTTCAGATATAAAGTTATCTCGTTTAAAACCTCATGAAAATTTAATTTATATAAAAATTGATATGGAAAATATATCAAATTTAAAAAATATCCTTGATAAAAATCATAAAAAATTCATTACGAAAAACTCATTTTTCTACCATTTTGCTTGGGGAGGTGATCACAGCTTATCGGATCTGAAAGTAAAGTCACAGCTAAAAAATGTAATTTGGACTAATGAAGCATTAAATATTTCTGAAGAAATTGGAATTAAAAAATTTATATTTGTTGGCACTATGGAGGAGGAATTTACAAAAAAATATCTTGATCTAAATTATAAAGAAGATAGTTTTTATAACAGACATGTTATTTATGCGCTTGCTAAATTAGCAGCAAGAAAAACTTTAAAAGCTAGTTTCAACAAAAAAAATATTAAAATTATTTTCGCAACTAATTCCCATGTAATGGGTCCGAAAGACGATAGAGATTCTTTTTTGCAAACCACATTGAAAAAAGTTCTTCTTAACGAAGATTTAATTTTAGCTCCGTGTGACCAATATTTTGACGTGATTTCCTCATTAGATTGTGCAAGAGCTTATAGATTAATTGGCGAAAGAGGAAGAAGCTTTGAAAATTATTGGATAGGCTCTGGAAAGCCAAGAATATTAAAAGAATATGTAAAGATTATTGCGCAAATGTATTCATATAAAAAAAGTTTAAATTTTTCTGGATTAAGTATTAATGAAATTCCTCTTAATAAAAATGATTTTTCTATAGAAAATCTTAAAAAAGATACTGGCTTTAATCCATCAATGACCTTTGAAGAGACGGTTAAACTTCTTCAAGAAACAACCTTTGCTAAATTATAAAAAGAATGCAAATTTAGAACCAAGTAGACTCTCATATTTAACTACCTAAATGATAAAGAGGTAAAAAAAAGGCAAGACCTATTTATATAAAAATATACTCACATTTTTCTAAAAAAAATCAAGATATCTATTATTTCAATATATGCATATGAAAAAATTATATTTTAGTGAAATAAAGGTCCATTTATATCATTTGAAAGAATTAATAAAACTTATTTTTTTTCTATAAGATGATAAATAGTGCGCTATATCTTTAAAAAAGAATCTAATTTATATCTAATATCTTCTTTGAAATTTTTGAAGATAATATTTGAGAATCCCTTAGATGGCTAAAAAGATCTTTTGGATACATAAATATTTGTTCTAAGGAACTATTCTCTGGATAATAATCTAAAGAGACATGAAGTACTTTTACAAAATCTGTAAATTGGCTCGCAATATTAAATACTAAATTTGAAATATTATTTGGCATATAAGAAATATTATCTTTAGGCAAATTATGTTGAGCCCAATCATGGGTTACCAAAATTATTTTTATATTCGGATTTTTCTCCTTAGCTTCAAGTACAAAATTAGATAAATTTCTCTCAAAATATCTAACATAATTATTGACACTTGCTCCATTAGGACTAAATTGTTCTCCTATTTGATACGGTAAAATATCTTTATATTCGCAATGTGTTATTCCGGAAATTTTTGATATTTCGAGTTTATTAATTAAAGTTATTAAAGTCCATTTTGAAAAATATTCAAAACCTGATTTACTTCTTTCACCTAATCGAAAATAATTCAAAGTTCTTTTATCGTTATATGCAAAACTATTATTTCTGGTTACACCTTTTAATTTACTTTTATTATCTCTTATTACATAAGGTCTATATCTACAGTAATCATCTCCAATATCAGTTTGATCTAAGAAAATAGTAAGAATATCAGGAATTTCATTATATTCTTTTATTTTTTGTCTGAAAACAAGATTCATTATCAATGGAGACCAAGAAGAAACTCCCATTATTCTTAAGTTCTTTGCCTTTTGATCTAATGCTTTTGTAATGTATAATTTTTCTCTTTCGTTTTGGTTAAGTTTTTCTATCCAAGAATCTCCCATAATCCATATATTTTTATTACCATTGAGTTTTTTATGAACCTCCGAATTATCATCAATAGTTGAATGGTGGAGGTTATTGTAAATATCTTTATTCGTAAAACATCCTTCAACTATATATTTACCAATATTTTCTGATGATGAACTTTCTATATTTTTTTTACATGTTTTAGCCTGATTAGGTAACCAGTTAATTGCAGATGATTTCCATATGTTTCTTGATCTATATCTATATTGTCTAAATTTAATTTCACAGATAATAAATAAAAGTAAGAAAAGTGAAGATACAAAACCTATTGTTATTACTTTTACTAAAAGTATTCTGCTATTACTTTTCATTTTCTTTAAAAATAAATACTAGGGATTAGTTATTTTTTATAAATAAATTTTTAATTTTCAAAGTTCAAGAATAAGAGGAATCTTAAAGTAATAATAAGTATGGAGCCAAGCGGATTCGAACCGCTGACCCCCTGCATGCCATGCAGGTGCTCTACCAACTGAGCTATGGCCCCATGATAATTAAAAAATTAATTACTTAACTATTAACTTAGCAAAATATTAAATTAACTTGTAGTAATTATTTTGATAAAAGTTATTGTATTAATATTTATTAATTAGAAAATATATAAAATAAATTTTTTTAAATAATTTTTATGAAACTATTTTTAAAAGTGTTCAAAAGAAATTTTTAAATATGAAAATATTCATTAGAGAAAAATTCCCAAACTTTTACCAATTTTTATGTTTTATCTGGAAACAAAAAATCAAACCTAAACTGTGGTTAGTTTTTAACAAGCCTAAAGGGACATTGGTTTATGTTGGTTTAAATAAAGGTGACTCGTTCGCTGCAATACATTACAAATTTAAAATTGCGATTGGTTATGAAGCCAATCCTGATCTTTATAAAAAGTTAGTCAAAAAATTTAAACAAAAAAAACATAAAGATTTTCAACTTTGCAGCATCTGACAAAGATTCAGAAGCTATTTTCAATCTATCTGATAATAAAGATAAGGTTTCAAGTTCAATGCATGAATTCTCAAAAAAATATAAGAATCATGTTGGTTTTTCAAAAAAAATTAAAATTAAAACAATTAACCTTGCTAGTCACTTAGAAACTCAAAATATAGACTTCATTGATGAGTATATTTCAGATGCTGAAGGGCACGATCTGACAATATTAAAATCATTAGAGGAATTTGTCTTTACTAATAGAGTAAAAAAAATTCAATGCGAAGTTACAAGAAATAATAAGAGTAATCCACATTTAAATACAAATAACTATGAAGAATCTTTTGATAAATTTCTACCACCTCAATATAAAAAAATCTGTTCTGGATGGGGTTCATTATTGACTGTAGGTAAATTTGATGATGTACCATCTCATTATGAATTTATGGATGTTATTTGGTTAAATCGGATGAACTAAATACTTGATAATTTTTTATAAGGATTCTTAAAATGTTTATGATGTTAAAAAAGTTATTAAAATTCAACAGAAATCTCTAATCAATATAATCTTAGCCTTTATAAAAATTTCAATATTTTTATTATTATGATTTACTTTTTTAAGAAGAAAAAATAGCTGTTTCATTCATGCTAAAATAAAGAATTTTTGAGCACAAATTTTAATATCACTTTACTAAATATTTATTGCAGAATAATAAGCATCAATATACTTTTTAGCAATTATTTTGGAGTCCCAATTATTTTTTGCTTTTAATCTGGCTTGTAATGCAAGTTTTTTATTTCTTTCCTCATCCTCTAAAATCCAATTTATACCATAAGCTAAAGATTTAGGGTCATATGGATCAGCCAAATATCCTGTTTCTTGGTGACTAACTATATCAATTAGACCTCCAATTTTAAATCCAACCACAGGAGTAGCACATGCATGAGCTTCAGAGGCAGTTTGTCCAAAAGCTTCTTGTATTGAAGGAACCACCATTAGATCTGCAGCTGAATAAATAACTCTAAGAGATAAATCGTCTTTAAAAGAACCCAAGAATTCTACTGGCAAATTATTTATAAATTTTTTATTATTATCTTCCCCAAAAACTAAAATTTGAATCCTATTTTCAATATTTTTATAATAAGATTCTTTCAAAATTTTTAATGCCTCTTCTAAGAGATGAGACCCTTTTCTAGTATCTTTAGTCCCACCAATTGCTCCGAATAAAATTACTTTCTTGCTTATATCAATACCAAGTATATTTTTTGCATATGATTTGTTTATAGGTTTCCAATTTTTAGTATTGATTGGATATGGAATTAAATGTATTGGCCAATTTTTCATTAGTGAGCTTTTTTTTACGCACTCAAATAACCAACTAGAGGTTGCTACGATATTCATTGGTTTTGTCCATGATCTTTTTTTTCTCTCCCAGGTCCACTTATTAAGATCAAATCCCTTTTCATCAAAAATCCTACTTTTTGATGAATAATTTTGTCTATATCTAAAATCATTAATTTGTAAGCCATTTTTATTAATAGGAGGATGAGTGTAATGTTCAGCTCCGCAAAAAGGCCATTGGTCATGTAACGTCCAAAAAATTGGCCCTTTTAATTTTCCTACTTCCTCAATTGAGATTGTATTATCTCCTAACCAATGAAGATGGGTTATTTTTTTTAATGATTGATTATTATTTATCTCTTTTAATAATCCAGTATTAGGGTAAGCAATATTATGAGCAGATTGATTAGTTGTTTTTAGATTACTTTTTAAAAATCTTGATATTCTTGGTTGTAATCTTTTCCACAAATATGAATTATTATTTAAACAAGTAACCGTGGGGTCAGAACTATACTTTTTAATCACCTTCATTGAAGAATATACTAAATAATCATTTTTATTATCTTCAATACATCTATGAATTCTATAAGCAGCTCTAGAAGCCCCTCCCACGATATCGTTATTACTTAAATGAACTATAGATAACATTAATGTTATTAGAACATAACTATAATCTTACCTTATCTTCAACAACTAGTGAAATCAAACTGTCCCTTTTGGATTTAAATAATACTATAAATATTTATTTATAAATAGCAAAAATTATTTTCTTACTTTTTATCTCTATAAGACTTTTATTAAATTAGTTATTGTTCTATCCCAAGTAAAATTTTCATATTGTTTTAAAAGTTTTTTTCTTAAACTTATATACTTTTCATAGGGGTTAAAAATATCCATAAGCCAACTATAAACAATTAAAGGGCTTGGATTAGCATCAAATATTTTCCCGAAATTCGATTTTGGCAAAGTTGAAGAAATACCTCCAATATCGTGGCAAATGACAGGAACTCCAAGTATTAGACATTCTCTATTAGATATTCCAAACGCTTCAGCTTTTGAGAAAAGAGTGCCAAAATGCCAAGATTTTAATTCTTCGATAAAAAGATCTAAATTTAAAAACTTATCTATAAATCCAACATACTTCAAGCAGGGGTGGTTAGGTAAAGTATCCTGTTTAGGTCCAATTACCCTAATTTCAAAAGGTATATTATTTTCATTAAAAGTATCCGCTAAATTTATTAAAAAATCCCCACCTTTCCTTTCCCAATCTAGACCTATAAATCCTAATATAATAGGATTATAATCAGAGGGTTTTGGGGGGATTGTAAGCAATTTGCTTCTGTCAATTTCTTTCATATCTAAATTTGCCCCCCCAGGGACAAGAAAAATCTTAGTTTTATCAATTTGATAATCTTTGATTAAAGATTTAATCGCCCAATCTGAACGACAAATTATTTTATTAGCTCTTACATAATTTAATTTCTCTCTATTAATTATTTCTTTTTTATAAGAATTACTTATTAGTTTTGAAAGTTTATATTCATCAAGTATCTGATAAATTGTAGCATCGATATAATAGACTACATCCCATTTTTGGGGCCATGGATAACTGGGCAAAAGTGGATAAATACTTAATATACTTATTTCTTCATCATCTAAATATTTTATTTGCTTAATTAACTTGTTTGTATAAACGGCACTCCATTGAAACCCACGCGGTTTTCCATACTTCAATAATTGAGTAAAATTCCATATTGATTTCCAATATTTTAATTTTTGATAATCAAGACTAATCGCTTTATCAATTAATCCATATTGTTTTGCAGATTTAAAAAAATTATATGGTAATCCGCCATGAGTTGTATATGAATTAGCATCCCCATTGCAAATTAAATATCTTTTTTTTAATTTTGTCATTGAATATTATTATTGATATTTATTAGGATAATCCTTAAAGGGTAGAATCATATCTTTAATAGTAAAAAATTTATTGGAGAAAATTTTTTTTGTATTTAATCAATGGCTAATTTTTCATATAGATTTATATATAAAAAAACATCACCATAAAAACTAATTGTGAAAAATCTATATCTGTTCTATATAAAAGTATATGATCAATAATTTCCTAACATACATCAAAATCATTTTCAAAATCAGCATATTAAATAAGTGAAATTATTAGAGAGAAATTTCAATTCAAAAAGAATCTCAATACCTTTGTAAATATTCTTATTTTTAAGAATTAATATAATACATCCATCATAATTATATTTAGAGAATATCAAGTAATTTCAGATCATAAATCCTTAAAAATAATTTTTGTATATATAAAGTAAAAAAATTTTTAATTATTTTTTCTTAAAATTTTAAATAAAAAAAACTTATAAAAAAATTTGACTACTTGAAAACATAACGTTTTTGGAAAAAATAAGAAATTAATACTAATAAAGGAATAACGACTAATGCTGAAATATTTTTATTTACTCCAAAATAAAACAATAATCTTATAAAAACAAAGTTTAAAATCCAAAGTATGAAGGCTAATGCAAAATACTTTCTAAAGACCAAATTAGTTAGTTTATTTAATTTAAAAACTTTTTTTCCGTACAAATAATAACCAATGATGAAATTTATAATTTGGCTTAAAATTGTTGAAAATAAAATTGGAGTAAAAAATAGAGAGATTTGGAGAACAGCATTGGTAATTAAAAAATTTAAAAAACCAAAAACTAAAAATAATCTTTTTTGTTTATTTATTTGGAGATTGTTTAACATTCTTCATTTGATAAATTTCACTTAAAAAAATGCCTTAATTATTAAACTTCATTTATAGGTCTATTTATTATTATATCCTTCCCAAAGTCCATATATTAAACCCAATATTACTTATTTCTTCTCGATTTAAGCAAATTCGAGTATCAAAAACCCATGCAGGTTTTCTCATGACTTTATAAATACTAATCCAATCTAAATATTTAAAGTCTTCCCAATCAGTCATTACTAAAACTGCATCTGCGCCTTCAGCAGCTCCTAAAGCTGATTTAGATACTGATATTTTTGAGTCTTTAAAATCATCAAATTCTCTTAAAATTTGCTTTTTTTCAACTTTAGGGTCATAAAAATTTAATTCTGCTCCTTCCTTTAAAAACTCTTTAGAGATATTAATACTAGGAGACTCTCTCGTATCATTTGTATTGGCTTTAAATGAAAATCCTAATATTACTAATTTTTTATTTGAAAGAGTACCAAATAAATTCTTTATAACTAATGCAGATATTCTTTTTTGTTGCCATAAATTAATTTGAACTATTTGCTCCCAATATGCAGCAACCTCATTGAGTCCATAATATCTGCATAAATAAACAAGGTTTAAAATATCCTTTTTAAAGCAGCTCCCTCCAAAGCCTGGACCTGCATTAAGAAACTTATTTCCAATTCTAGTATCACTTCCAATAGCCTCTTTTACCTCTTGAATATTAGCTCCAGTTGATTCGCATAGAGCAGAAATAGAATTAACAGAAGATATTCTCTGGGCCAAAAAAGCATTTGCTACTAATTTGGATAATTCAGAACTCCATAAGTTTGTAGTGATAATTTTTTTTGTATCAACCCATTTCTCATATATATTTACCAGCAGATTAATAGCATAATTATCATCCCCTCCAATCAAAACTCTATCAGGATTCTGAAGATCATTTATTGCTGATCCCTCTGCAAGAAATTCGGGGTTTGATAAGATAGAAAAAGTTTTTTTTACGTTTTTATCTAACGATTCATCTGATGAAAGCAAAATATTTTTTATTGTTTCAGCAGTTTTAACAGGTAAAGTACTTTTTTCTACAACAATCGTATGATTTCTTGCAAATTTCGCTATTGTCCTTGTTGAAGATTCAATCCACTTCAAGTCACTCGCATAACCAGCTCCTATACCCTTAGTTTTTGTAGGAGTATTAACTGAAATAAAAATAATATCTGCATTTGCGATATTTTCTTCAACATTTGATGAGAAAAATAGATTTTTACCTCTACACTTTTCAACAATATCCTTCAATCCTGGTTCAAAAACTGGTAACTTAGATAAATCATCAATATTCCAAGAATTTATCCTATCAATATTAATATCTACTACATTGATTATTAAATCTGGACAATTCGCTGCAATTACTGCCATTGTTGGACCTCCAACATAACCAGCTCCAATACAACAGATATTTTTAATATTACTAGTTTTTGTAATATTCATATGATTCTAAACAAACAATTTTCTAAAAATATCAACTTATTATAAGGAAGTTTCATTAATATTAAAATACATGAGAAGAAAATAATAATTACAAAAATATATATTAATAACTTAAGATAAAGACTCGTCAGTTATATAATTCTTTTTGATGATTAAAAAAAATAGAAATTTAATTACTGGTGGGAGTGGTTTTCTCGGCTCACATCTTGCTAACAATTTGCTTAAAAAAGGAGAAGAAGTAATATGTCTCGATAATTTTTTTACAGGTACAAAGAAAAATATACATCATTTGTTAAAAGATCCGAATTTCGAATTAATCAGACATGATGTCACTGAACCAATAAAATTAGAGGTAGACAAAATATGGCATTTAGCTTGTCCAGCCTCACCTATTCATTATCAGTTTAATCCTATTAAAACCACCAAGACAAGTTTTATGGGAACTTATAATATGTTGGGATTAGCAAAACGAATAGGAGCAAAGATTTTATTAGCAAGCACAAGTGAAGTTTATGGTGATCCTTTAGAACATCCACAAACTGAGTCATATAGAGGTTCAGTGAATACTACAGGTATTAGAAGTTGTTATGACGAAGGTAAAAGAGTAGCTGAAACATTATGTTCTGATTATCAAAGAATACATGGAGTTGATGTAAGAATTATGCGGATATTTAATACTTATGGTCCAAATATGAGATCTGATGACGGAAGAGTTGTAAGTAACTTTATTAAACAAGCTCTTAAAAATGAGAAAATAACTCTTTATGGTGAAGGTAAACAAACTAGATCTTTTTGTTATGTTGATGATTTAATAAATGGGATGATACTTTTAATGGAAAGTGATTTTCAAAGCCCAATAAATATTGGCAATCCAAATGAATTTTCAATAAGAGAATTGGCTGATATAGTAAGAGATTTAATAAATCCCAACTTAGAATATGAATTTAAAGAAATGCCTAAAGATGATCCAAAACAACGCAAACCATCCATTTCACTAGCTAAAAGTATCTTAAACTGGGAGCCTAAAGTTGAATTAAAAGAAGGGCTTTTAAAAACAATAGAATGGTTTAAATATAATTTATAAAAAATTTGATTAGTTAATTATGATTTTTAAAATTTAAATTTTTCTCCAAACAGCTAAAAGTTTTCCCTGAAAAACAACTTGGTCTAGGTTCAATTCAATTGGTTCATAAGCTGGATTTGCCGCTTCAAGAAATATTTTAGCTCCTCTCTTAGAAAAATATTTTAAAGTTGTTCCTAGACCAGGAACCATGGCACTTACAATCGTTCCATTTCTTAGACTGTTTGAATCTATAATAGGTTCCATCAAAACCATATCACCATCTGCGATACATGCATCAATCATTGAATCTCCATTAACAGTTAACGCAAAAACATTTTTCTTTTTCAAGACCTCAGAAATATCTAAGTTTTCATTAACATCAGAATAAGTTTCAATTAAGCCTCCTGCCGCAACGGATCCCATAACAGGAATACCCTCTATTACTTCATCTATTAGTTGAAGTGTTCTAGCTTTACCTTCTTGCCATGATATGTAACCCTTTTCTTGCAAATGCTTCAAACGGCTTTGTATTGGAGCTGGAGATTTTAATCCCATCGCCTGCATCATCTGTCTTATTGATGGACTATGTTGAAAATCTTTCATATACTCCTTTATCCACTCATATAGCTCATTTTGAGCATCTGTAAGATTATCTTGAGATGTATTTAACATAAAACAAATATACACTAATACATTTGTACCCTTTTATTGATTAGTTTGCAAGTATTCCTAGTGGAGAAGACAAGATAAAAGGGCTTGTTGAGCATGTAATCTATTTTCTGCTTGATCAAAAATTCTATTTTTTTTACTTTCAAATACTTCATCAGTTATCTCTTTAGATCTATATGCAGGAAGGCAATGAAGGATAATTGCTTCTTTATCAGCCTTCTTTACTAAATCACTATCAATAGTGAATCCATTAAAAACCTTATCTTTCTCTTCCTTTTGTTTTTCTTCTCCCATTGATGACCAAACATCTGTATAAAGAACATTCGCTCCTAAAACAGCAGTATTAGGATCATCAGAGATTTTCAATAAATTCTTATTATTGTATATTTCGTATGCTTTATTGATCACAAAAGAGTTGGGTTCATAACCTTTGGGACAAGCAATTCTAACTTCCACGCCTAATAATGCGCCACATAAAATAAGAGAATTTGCGACATTATTACCATCACCTATAAATGTCAAAACCACATCTTTGAAATCCGTGAATTCCTCTTGAATTGTTAAATAATCAGCTAATGCCTGACATGGATGTTCTAAATCTGTAAGAGCATTAATAACTGGTTTTGTTGACCACTTTGCGTATTCCTCCAAATCTGAATGACTAAATGTTCTAATTGCAATCACATCGCAATATCTGCCTAGAACTCTTGCAGTATCTTTTATTAGTTCTCCCCTTCCGATTTGTGAGGTTGTCGGATTGAGATCGATTGTAGTCCCGCCAAGCCTTGACATTGCGACTTGAAAACTAACTCTTGTACGTGTTGATGATTTATCAAAAATTAAACCTAATACTTTATTTTTTAAATCAACATTTAATTTATTATTTTTAAAATTTTTTGCAAGATCTAAAATATTGATAATTTCATCAGTAGAAAGATCCAAGCTTGATAAAAAGTTTTTGTTAGCAAGCTTGATAGGTTTTATCATTAATAATTCTAATAAAGTCTAGATTCTACTATGCAGGCATTTTAGATTCGGCGAGAAGATTTTTTAAGTCCTCACCTTCAATAACTTCTTCTTGGAGGATTTTTTGGGAAATCGATTCAAGTAAAGGTAAATTATTTCTTAAAATGTTTAATGCTGTCTCATGAGCATCATCTACTAAGTCTCTGACCTCTTTATCTATAGCCTGAGCTGTAGCATCACTAACAGATCTTCTAGGGTTATTACCGTTTCCTAAGAATTGTCCACCTCCTTGTTTATCATAAGCAAGAGGGCCAAGAATATCACTCATTCCAAATGTACCCACCATTTGTTCTGCTATATCAGTTGCTCTTTGAAGGTCATTAGAAGCACCCGTAGTTATTTTTCCAAATACAACCTCTTCAGCTGAACGACCCCCAAGAAGAGTCGCTATTTGACCTTTTAATTCGTCTTTTGAATTAAGAAATCTTTCCTCAGTAGGAAGTTGAAGTGTATATCCCAACGCACTCATACCTCTTGGTACGATTGATATCTTCGCAACTTTTGATCCTCCAGGCATTAGATGACCAACAATTGCATGCCCTACTTCGTGATAGGCAACAACTTTCTTCTCATCATCTTGGAGAACTCTACTTTTTTTCTCTAATCCAGCTACTACTCTTTCAATAGCTTCACTAAGATCTTGTTGTTCAACACTTTTTCTTTTAGCTCTTGCAGCTAATAGAGCCGCTTCATTAACCATATTTGCCAGATCTGCTCCTGCAAATCCGCTTGTAGCTTGGGCTATTGAATCCAAATCAATAGATTCTGCTAATTTTACTTTTTTAGTATAAATTTCAAGAATTGTTTTTCTACCTGACAAATCTGGTCTATCCACTAAAACTTGTCTATCAAATCTACCTGGTCTGAGTAAAGCCGCATCAAGAACTTCTGGTTGGTTAGTAGCAGCAAGAACAATAACTGGCTTGTCAGCAGATGCAAAACCATCCATTTCAGTAAGTAACTGATTTAGTGTTTGCTCTCTTTCATCATTACCACCAACAACACCCATTGAGCCAGAACGACTCTTACCGATAGCATCTAGTTCATCTATAAATATTATACAAGGTGCTTTTTTCTTGGCTTGTTCAAATAAATCCCTAACTCTAGCTGCACCAGCCCCTACAAATAGCTCAACAAATTCGGATCCTGAAATAATAAAGAATGGAACTTCTGCTTCACCTGCCACAGCTTTAGACAGTAATGTCTTTCCTGTTCCCGGAGGTCCGACCAAAAGTACACCTTTAGGAATTCTTGCACCAATATCAGTATATCTTTCTGGTTTCTTTAAGAAATCAACAATTTCCGTTAATTCATCTTTAGCTTCGTCGACACCAGCTACATCATCAAAAGTTATTTTCGATTCATCGTCAGGAACATAAACTTTAGCCTTGCTTTTGGTAAAACTCAAAGCACCTTGGGCGCCACCTCCACCCATACTTCTTCTTGCAAAGAATTGCAGCACCAAAATAAAAATCAAAGGAGGAACTACCCAACTAAGAATAGTTGAGAAGAAATTTGGTTTTTTAGGTGGAGCTGCTGCAAACTCAACCCCTTTATTTTCCAATCTTTGAGGAAGATCCATATCAAAAATTGGAGTGGTTGCTAATACTGATGGAGCACCTTCTTCAGCTCCATTCAATTCGTATCTAATTTGTTCTTGAGTAATATAAGCTCTCTTAACTTCGCCATCATTAACTTGGTCAATAAATAAAGAATATGGAACTCTTGGTATTTGCATATTTTGATTAGGGAACAAACTGCTGAATAAAAGGAGTGCTCCTACTCCAATTAGAATTATATTTACTATTCCAAATCTTCTATTAGGTTGATTATCGTCTTGTCTTATTGGCATGATTAGTGTTGTTTGTGAATATATTATAAACTAAACGAACAAGTTCTGTCCCTGTATAATTTTTTTTTGGGTAAGAACCGAACGGTATTTTAACTAGACAACTTTTTTATAATTAATGGCACTCTTTACAAAAATATCGTCCCCGATAAAGTTAATTTCAGATTTACATAAATTAAAGACTTGATCCATATCTGTAAATTCAAAATCAGAGAAGGGGTTCATGCTGCTTATACCTCCTAATATCTTCGGTGCGATAAAAGTCATTAGTTCTTGAATACAACCTGCTTTGATAGCTGAGGTTGCTAACTTAGGCCCACATTCCCATAAAACATTATTACACCCTTTTTTTGCTAATAAATTTGAAAGCAATATAGGATTATCAGAGGATAATTCTTCAATCTCTACACCCTCCGGAATTCTCTTAAGAAAATTTTTATCTGCACAAGAACTATCATAAACAACAAGAGTCTTAGCTAGGTTAAAATCCCAAAAATTAGATTTTTCTGGTAAATCTAAAGTTTTTGTGAACACTACTCGCAAAGGTTCGGGATTTCTTCTACCCCGAGAAGTTAGAAGAGGATCATCTTTTCTTAGTGTATTACCACCAATGACTATTGCATCAAAGCAAGCTCTATGAGAGTGAACTAATGATCTTGAATCTTTATTTGTAATCCATTTACTTTTACCATTTTTCAGACCAACCCTTCCATCCATACTCATTGCCCATTTCAAAACTCCATAAGCGTTATTAGTAATATTCCTATGAATAAAAGACTTATTTAATTCTGTCGATTCTTTTTCACATAATCCTAAATGAACTTCAATCCCAGAATCTTTTAGCAATTTTATACCTTTTCCTGAAACTCTTTTATCGGGATCTTCAATAGAAACAAATACTTTCTTTATCCCAAAAGAAATTA
Source organism: Prochlorococcus marinus str. MIT 9515 (assembly GCF_000015665.1). Taxonomy (NCBI): domain Bacteria; kingdom Bacillati; phylum Cyanobacteriota; class Cyanophyceae; order Synechococcales; family Prochlorococcaceae; genus Prochlorococcus; species Prochlorococcus marinus. The sequence goes on from NC_008817.1 coordinate 1,265,886, forward strand.
TTTTATCCACACAGGGAGGTGTTTTGCCGTGATGGCAACAGGGTTCTAAATTAACATAAAGTATCCCATCTCTTGCATTTTTTTTTAAGTTATTGAAAGCCATTGCCTCTGCATGAGGCATCCCAGACTTTGAATGAAATCCTTCTGAAATAAGATTTCCATTTTTATCCAAAATTACTGCCCCAACCATTGGATTAGGATTTGTTCTTCCTTTACCTAAAGAAGCCAAATATATAGCTCTTTTCATCCATTTTATGTCAATACCATTGATTTCAATCATCTTATCGAATTAGTTATCAATCTAATGATCTCCATTCTTTTACTACGAAAGGAGGAACTGGCAAATCCGAGAAAACACCTGACAAAGATAATCTGAGTGGTCTATTTTTATCAATATTATTAATAAGTTCATTCAAATCAAATTCTGCGGCAGCTTGTCTTCCATCATTAGCTAATTCAGCATTTAATAATGTTTTGTCACTTAATAACCACTGTTTTCTTCCAGAATTAACTTGCAAATCTGTTGGATGATCAATTCTTAGATTACCAGGATATCCAATAACCCTTATGATTAATTTATCTTCAAAGAATGGCGATTTATACGCAACAAGTTGCCATGTTTCAAAATCTAGATCTCTCAAAAACTCACTACTAGCATTTATTAAATCTCCATTAATTTCTGTTTCTGCTATTTCTGCATGAACTTTTAATGGGTTAAAAACAAGCGCAATTAAAAGAGGAAGGGAAAGTAAACCTTTTAAAATAATTTTATTTAATTTTGAAATTTTGATCATTTTCAGAATCCATAAGGGCGTCTAAAGTTACTGCTGTTCTAACAAGGTCTTGGTATCTCTTAATAATTTTACGATTTTTTTCTATAACTCGGGACAAATTCGCGGTATCTTTATCAGAAAAATTTGATGTTAAATCACCAGAGTTTTCTTCTATTAACTCAAAATCACTTTCTTTGTTAATTAGAGTTAACAATATTTCGTGTAATCGCTTTCTCCTTTCTGACAAGTAATTTATTATTAATTTGTAAATACTAGGATAAATTGATTAAACACACAAATAAATTATATTATTCCTACTAAAATTCATGAGTCGGATAAAAAGAAAAATTCACGTAATAGGAATTAATTCTTTTGAATTTTTAGAGCTGCCCCTTAAATTACAAAAATTATTTAAAAAGACAGCTAATATTGCAGTTCCAAATACATATATAGGAGAAATAAAATTATGGGCAAAAAATAATACCAATAATAAAGAAAAATTATTTTTCGAAAGCAAAAGTGACAACAAACTAATTGATTGGCTTAAATCTCAAAAAACTGATGTAATTTTATTTTCTAGGGGTGATCCTCTTTGGTTTGGTATTGGGAGAATACTTCTAGAAAATTTTTCGAAAGAAGAATTAAGTTTCTATCCGTCAAATACATGTGCTCAATTAGCATTTAGTAAACTCAAAATATCTTGGCAAGGGGCAGCATATGTAAGTATCCATGGAAGAGATTCAACCAAATTCATTAAGGCTATGAAATCAAAGCCTTCAAGTATAGCGGTCATTACAGATTCAAATAACTGCGGTTTAGAAACAATTCAGCATAATTTATTAGAATTAAATTTAGAAAATTATTATGACTTTTGGATTTGTGAGGAAATAGGTTTTAAAAATGAAAGGATCAGAAAATTTAGCCTAAAAGAAAAGTTACCATTTGACATTTCTAATTTAAATATTGCTGTTCTCCTGAAAAGAGAAAAAGATCTTCAAAGAGAAGCAACTCCTTTATTTGGATTAAAAGATGATACTTTTAAAACTTTTGAAGATAGACCAAATTTATTAACCAAAAGGGAGATTCGAATTCAAATTTTAGCTGATTTAGAGTTACCAGAAAATGGCGCAATTTGGGATATTGGAGCAGGTTGCGGCTCAATTGGTTTAGAAGCATTAAAATTAAGGCCCAATTTAAAATTATTTTGTATTGACAAAAGAATTGGATCAAAAGAATTGATATTAGAAAATGCAAAAAGATTAGGCGTTAGACCTAAGGATATTTTTGAAGAAGATATAAATAATTTAATTGATACTAATAACATTAAATCTTTTAAAAAAGCTAGGAGAATAATTATTGGTGGCTGTGACAAAAATACTAAACTTCGAATTATTAATGAATTATCTAAAGATATGAATCATGGAGATATTGTTTCTATTCCTTTAATTGATATTCAAACCATTAAAGATTTAAGAGAGACTTTAAAAGTAAATAATTTCGAAGTAACTCTAAATCTTATTCAGACTTATAAAAGTTTAAGTATTTCAGGGGGAATTAGAATGGATCCGAACAATCCTGTATTTTTGCTTAAAGGGAGAAAACTAATTTAACTTAAAATTACTTATTAGGTTTACCCACATGAGGTAATCCCCAACCTAATTTATTTCTCAAAACTTGGAAAAATTCATGATCTTCAAGTCTTATAAACTTTACTGAATGTTTACTTTTTCTAATTAAAACTCTATCTTCAGGCCAAACATAACAACCGGCATTTCCATCAACAACCATAACTAACCTTTCAGGGGTTGCTGGGAAAACTGTAACTGGTTCTGAATCATTAAAAACTAAAGCCCTTGAAGCTAAAGAATGAGGAGCAATTGGAGTTAATTGAACTACTGGGCAATCGGGCGTAATAACAGGACCGCCAGCACTTAAAGAATAAGCTGTTGAGCCAGTTGGAGTAGAGAGTATAACCCCATCAGCAGATATATCGACTGGTGCATGTCTACCTATTGAAATCTCAAAATGGCACATACTCGTCAAAGGTTCTCTATGAAGAGCCATTTCATTTAAGCAAAGAGATTCCCATCTTCTTTGCTCATCTCTCATTACACTAATAATCAAACTTTTTCTTTCTTCTATTTCCCAATTACCAACAATAAGTTTATCAACTGCTTCCTCTAGATTAGAAAGATACGCTTCTGCAAGAAAACCTAAATGCCCAGTATTAATTGTAAGGATTGGAATTTTTGCAGGAGCTGTCTGTCGCGCAGCAGAAAGTACTGTACCGTCTCCTCCCAGAACAATCGCAAACTCCATAGACGAATCGAAACCTTCAGGAACACAATTCGAGTATCCCAAAGGACGAACGTGCTGATCAGGATTGGCAAAACCAACCATACCTCCAGAACTACTTACTCTTACAACTTCATAATTGGATTTCTCCAATTTTTTTTGAACTGAAATTGCTGTTTGAACAGCTAGTTCTTTACCATCATTGACGATTAGTCCAGCTTTACGTACCAATCAATAAATTACAAACTACTAATATTTTAATCTAAATTGATTAAGAAACCTAATTTAAACACTAATTATTTTAAAACTGTTCTAGGAATCTTAGATCATTAGTGTAAAACCTCCTTATGTCATCAATCTGATGTCTCACCATACAAAATCTTTCTACACCTAATCCAGCGGCAAAACCAGTATATCTTTCAGAGTCAATTCCTAATTTTTCTAAAACCTTTGGATCTACCATTCCACAACCCATTACTTCCAGCCATTTACCTTTCCATTGAACATCCACTTCTGCTGAGGGTTCAGTAAAAGGAAAATAACTAGCCCTAAATCTAACTGGAATGTCCCCAAAGAAAGTTTTTAAAAAAGTAAGTACAGTTCCTCTTAAATGACTAAAATTTATATCTTGATCTAGACATAAAACCTCTACTTGATTAAAAACAGGGGAGTGAGTAGCGTCGACCGCATCTCTCCTATAAACTCTCCCAGGTGCAATAATTCTTACTGGAGGCGGATTTTTTTCAAGATATCTAATCTGAACAGGAGAGGTGTGAGTTCTGAGTAAACGATTTTCATCTAAATAAAAAGTATCCTGCATATCTCTTGCAGGATGATTTTTAGGTATGTTGAGCGACTCGAAATTATAAAAATCACTCTCTATTTCAGGACCATTTTCAACGGAGTAACCTAGTCCGCAAAAAATATCTATAATCTCATCTTGTGTGGAAATCAAAGGGTGTTTATGACCTGAGTGGGTTCCTGTGGAAGGTATAGTTACATCAATTTTTTCATCTTTAATTTGTTGATCTATAGCGTCACTATTAAGTTGATCTTTTCTTTCAGTTATTAAATCTTGCAAATTTATCTTTATCAAGTTGGCCTTCTGCCCAACAATAGGTCTATCAACTGAGGACAATTTTCCCATAGTTTTTAATATTATTGATAACTCACCTTTCTTTCCTAGTAAAGAAACTCGTAGTTGATCCAATTCAGCATCAGTATTAGCATTTTTAATGTTTTCATTGGCCAATAAAGAAAGATTATTTAACTTTTCCTCTATTTGGCTTAATGATTCAATTTGACTCACTGATATAGTAAAAATAAGTATTTTCTTATCTTACTTAAATATCGTCCATAATAAAATGAAATAACCTATGGAATCGTTAAATATATTAATAAGTAATGATGATGGAGTTTTTGCTGAAGGAATAAGAGCATTAGCAAGATCTGCTTTAAAAAAAGGACATAAAGTAACTGTAGTTTGTCCAGACCAAGAAAGATCGGCAACTGGACATGGCCTCACTTTGCAATCTCCTTTGAGAGTCGAGAGAGCAGATGAATTATTTGAACCGGGTATTAAAGCGTGGGGATGTTCAGGTACTCCTGCTGATTGTGTTAAGTTAGCCCTATCAGAATTATTAGACAAAAAGCCTGATTTGATTCTTTCTGGAGTAAATCATGGGCCAAATTTAGGAACGGATATTTTTTGTTCAGGAACAGTTGCTGCAGCGATGGAAGGGACTTTAGAAAATGTTCCATCTATGGCAATTAGTGTTGCGAGTTTCAAATGGAAAAACTTTGAATTCGCTAGTGAAATCGCAATGAATATTGCAGAGCAAGCAATCAAGGATAATTGGCCAAACGCACTTCTTTTAAATTTGAATATACCGCCATGTGAAAAGAATAAAATAAAGGAATTATCTTGGACAAGATTATCAATAAGAAAATATAAAAACCAATTTTCCAAAAGAGAAGACCCAAGAGGAGATGATTATTATTGGTTAGCTGGTGAGGCTGTTTTAGATCTCAAATCAAAAGGTTATGGGCCTAAGAATTGGCCTAGTGACGTTTCTCAAATAGAAGAAAACAAAATTTCTCTTACACCTGTAGAAACAGATTTATTTTGGAGAGGCAGTTTAGACGTTTTGCCAAAAATCAATGCTTCATTTATAAATGCTTCTTAACAACCATAAAGAGAAGCAAAGTCCAAGGAAATGAGCTGCGATAACTTGCGTATTACTGAGTACTGATAAAATCTCAAGACCCGTAATAGGAATATCAGATGAAGCCGTGATAAGTTGACCAGTTGTTTGAGAGGATGCTTGTATAAATAGTGCTCCCATAAGTGCTTGATATCCAATTAAACCAAATAAAATTCCCAGCAAATCATTTATTAAGCCCCTTTTTATTAATTTGCTTGTTTGCCCTCTTGAGGGTCTAGCATTACTTGAAATTGCCCTGCCAGTTTTCACTATTAACCAACCTTGCCACAGACTAAAAACTAGTAAAATCAGGGATATTGTTGTTAGTGATAAGCCCGGAGTCAAACTTAATTGTCCTTCGCTATTATTTACAACATTTGAAAAAAGTAAAACAGCTGTTACTACAACACCTAGAATGGATTGAATCCAAAAACGTATCCAGCCAATGCGCCGCATTCCAAATGAAAGCGACTGAAAATCAATTTTGCCAGACATTCATTTGATTGAATAAACTACAATTAGTTTAAATTTGCCATCAAAATCATAAAATTGCACGTTATCTTGTGATCTCTTTAATATCACCTTCCGAAGTTAAGAATCCCACCTCAATAGCTATTGGTAGTTTTGATGGAGTACATGCTGGTCATAGACAATTAATTGACAGTGTTGTCAAAGAAAATAAATATACACCAACAATCGCAAGCTTCTGGCCACATCCAAGAGAAATACTTTATGGAGAAACACGCCTAAGACTTGATCTACCTGAAGAAAAACTTCCTATTCTTGAAGACCTTGGAATTGAACAATTAGTTCTAATTCCCTTTGATAAGAATCTCTCTAGATTAAGTGCCGATAACTTTATAAAAGAGATTTTGATCAATCAATTACAAGCAAAGAGTATTTCTGTAGGCGCTAATTTTAGATTTGGGTATAAAAGAAGCGGTGATATTAATACAATAAAACTTATCACTAGAGATATGGATATAAAACTAAAAATCATCTCAATTTTAAAAGACAATGAAGGAAGAATTAGCAGCAGTAGAGTAAGAGATTTATTACAAAAAAGTGATTTAAAGAATGCTTTAAGAATACTCAATAGGCCATACAGCTTTAAAGGGAAAGTAGTTAAGGGGAAAGGGATTGGGAAGCGCCTTGGATTTCCTACAGCAAATCTAGAAATAGATGGAAGAAAATTTTTACCTGGTGAAGGGGTCTATGCAGCATGGTCCACCATAAATAATTCTCCAAATAAAATCGCTTCTGTTATGAATCTTGGTTCTCAACCAACTATTGATCCTCTCTTGCCATCAGCCGTTGAAGTACATTTAATTAATAAAGATATCGATCTATATGATCTTAATTTATCGGTAGAGCCCGTTGAGAAGTTAAGGTCTCAAATCAAGTTTCAGAATATTGATCAACTCTCTAATCAAATTACTATAGATAGAGAAAATGCTTTAAAAATTCTTAATGAGCATAGTAAATAAAATTTTAATATGGAACAACCAAAAATAAATCAACCGGAAGACTTACGAATTTCTCAGATTATTGACGCCAATCTAGATAGAGCAAGAGAAGGATTAAGAGTCTTAGAGGACTGGGCCAGATTTGGCTTAGGAAATGAAGATTTTGTCATAAGAATAAAAAACCTCCGACAAATATTAGGTAAAAATCATTTAGAAATTTACAAAAAATCAAGAAATCATATAGAAGATCAATGTAAAGGGTTATCTCATATTGAACAAATCCACCGGAAAAGTCCCTCTAAAATAATAAGTTCTAATTCTGCTAGGGTTCAAGAGGCTCTTAGAGTTATTGAAGAGTTTTCAAGAAACCATAATAATAAACTTTCCAAAATAGCTTCTGATATTAGATATGAAATTTACACTTTAGAAATTGAACTATTAAATCTAAACACTCGTAAGAGAGCAGAGTTAATAATTAGAGAAAACAATTTATATTCGATAACAGATCATAGAGACAACTTATTACAAATAATTGAAAAAATATTGTTAGGAGGAGTAAAAATTATTCAGCACAGATTTAAAGAAGGTAATGATAAAAATCATCTCAAAGAAGCAATTCAAGTAAAGAACCTATGTGAAAAATATAATTCTTTGTTCATCGTTAATGACAGAGTAGATATAGCAATGGCATCAAATGCAGACGGTGTTCATCTTGGGCAAGAAGACATTGATGTAAAAACAGCAAGAAAATTACTAGGCAGTTCTAAAATCATTGGTGTTTCAGCAAATAATTCAACTGATATCAATAAAGCTATAAAAGATGGATGCGATTACATTGGTATTGGGCCAGTTTTTCAATCCTTAACAAAAAAGGGAAAAGAACCACTCGGGGTTGAGAAGATTAAAACTTTAATAAAAGATATAAACATTCCTTGTTTTGCTATAGGAGGTATTAACAAATTAAATATTTCTTGTTTAAAAAGTCATAGAATTAGCAAGGTTGCAGTAGTTTCAGGGCTACTAAATTCAGAAGATCCAAAAGAAGAAGCTATTATTATCTTAAAAAAACTTTCCAATGAAAATTATAGTTAATGGTAAAGAAAAAAATATTGAGATAGGAAATGAAAAGGCTTTACTCTCAAGCGCTTTAAAATTGCTAGGTTATAAACCAAAGACTATAGTCGTTGAAGTGAACGACTTAATTATCAACTCAAACAAATGGGATAACCAGATACTAAAAGAAGGAGACAAGCTGGAAATTGTATCCATTGTTGGAGGCGGATAAATAACTTATTAGAAGATATCTAAAAATCTTCATATTTTTTTAACTTTAAGCTCGAAACAATAACCCAATTTTCGAATTTTTCATTTTATATTCTTAATACTCCAAATTGAAAATGAAAGAAAATCAAAACCAAAATTCAAGATCATTGAAATGGGAGCCTAATGGTGAATTGGCCCAAAAAGATTTATCTGAATTAATTGAAAAATTAAAAAATGTAGAAGGAGATGACACCTCCTCAGAATTATCAAGACTAGGTACCAAATCGAACACAATAAATTAATTTTGTTACTTTGACCTTGTTTCCAGAAAAATTTATATCAAATTATAGTTACTGAATCTAAAACAATAAATGACTAAAAGATACCCAGAGTGGGTGAACACACAAGTTGTTGTAAAGGCTATAAAAATGCGAGAGGAAGGAATACTTTCCAAACAACTCAATTTATGGATAGAAAATCTACTAGAAATCGAAAAAAAATGATTAAACTCTTCTAGATTCTTTTTATGATTCTTAGGGCCGCCATTGCGGCTCCATATCCATTGTCTATATTCATAACAGAAATTCCTGGAGCGCAACTGGATAACATACTATTCAAGGCAGTTTCTCCATTCTTACTAACTCCATACCCTATTGAAACTGGAACCGCAATTATAGGTTGAGGTAATAATCCTCCAATAACAGTTGCTAGAGCTCCTTCCATTCCCGCACAAACTATAAGAACATCATATTTATTAATTTCATCTATCTGATTTAATAAACGATGAAGACCTGCGACTCCTACATCTATAAAAGATTGACACCTAACTCCATATAGTTCTAAGGATAATTTAGCTTCAAGTGTTACAGCCAAATCACTAGAGCCTCCTGCAATTATTGCTACTTTTTTGTTTGTAGAAATTTTGTTAAAATTTTCACCGACTATAAGACAATTCGCTTCTTCATAGAATATTGCCTCTTCAAATTCATCTAATAAATGAATAGCTTTTTCTTTATCAATACGAGTGATTAAAACTACTTCTTTTTTTTGTAAAACTTCTTTAGAAACTCTTTTTAATTGATCTACGCTTTTATCTGCACCCCAAATGGCCTCAATAAGTCCAATTCTTTCTCTTCTCTGAAAGTCAAACCTAATATCTAAATTCATCCTTGTTTAATTAACTCTCCTTCATAAATTAATTGAAAAGGATTAAAGTTTATATTCAAAGATGTTTTAACGTTTTCTTCGAATTTTTCTTGTATCTCATTTACTTCATTCATTGATATACTTTTCCATAGTTTTTTATTTTCCCAATTTACCAATATTAAAGCTTCTTCTTTTTCTTTATTCCAAAATATTTGTCTCCCCAGAAAACCCTCTTGAATAGATAGCCATGGCTCCCAAACTTCTTTTTCGGCTTGAAGCCATATTTTTTTAAACTCAGAAGGGATTTTTAGTCTTAATTCTTCTGTAACAAGTTCACTTTGATAAGTATCCATTGGAAGAGCTTTAAGGATTGGAGAATTGATTTGAGATAGAAAAATAAAGAGACAAATAAACAAAAAAGTAAGGTTTTTTATCTTCTCTTTAATTTTAAAGTTTATTTTCATTCTTTTTTCTCAAGCAATACTACAGAGTGACAACTAATCCCCTCTTCTCTACCCTCAGGACCCAATCTCTCATTTGTAGTAGCCTTTATTCCAATAAAACTATCTTCGATTTGCAAGATATCAGAAATATTATTCTTCATTAATTCCACAAAAGGTTTAATTTTTGGTCTTTCTGCCACAATAACACTATCAATATTATTTACTTCCCAACCTTGATTTCTAATTAATTCGATAACTTTAGATAACAAAAATAAACTATCTACATCTTTCCATTTTTGATCAGATGGAGGGAAGTATTTTCCGATGTCACCAAGAGATAGAGCTCCTAACAATGCATCCATTATTGAGTGGCTAAGAACGTCAGCGTCGCTATGACCATCCAGTCCTAAATCATCAGGGTGTTGCAATTTAACTCCTCCAATGATTAAGTTTCTACCCTTTACTAATCGGTGAATATCATATCCATTTCCTATACGGAATTTCATCATTTCATTTGAGTCTTCATCTATTCTCTTACTTTTTGGTGATTTTTTATAGTCTTCATACGAAATCAAGTCATTTCTTCTCTCTAATGTTCTTTCAAACATTTTTTGTTTACGCCATAATTCAATCTCTTCATGATTACCACTAACAAGAATATCTGGTACTTTCATTTCTCTAAAAATTAGAGGTCTCGTATAATGCGGATATTCTAATAAAGATGAATTATGACTCTCATCTATTAAAGATCTAGGATCTCCAAGGGTTCCAGGTAATAATCTTGTCAAACCATTAATTATAGTCATAGCAGGAATTTCCCCTCCTGAAAGTACATAATCACCTATAGAAACTTCTTCATCAGCCAAGCATCTAACTCTTTCATCAAAACCTTCATATTGCCCGCATATAATTATTAATTGATCTAAAGTAGACCATCTTAAAAGATCCTGCTGCTTTAAAACTTTACCTTGTGGACTCATTAATAAAGTTTTAATATTAGGTAATTTTTTTATTGAATCATGAGCCTTAAAAATCGGTCCTGGTTTTAAAACCATCCCCGAACCTCCTCCATAAGGCTTGTCATCGACTTGTCTATACGAACCTTCTCCGTATTCTCTTAAATCATGTAAGTTCACCTTGATTAACTTTTTCTCTAAAGCTCTTGTTATTACACCTAAATTATTTATTAATTCAAAAGCTTTGGGGAACAAAGTAATTACTTCAAAATTCAAATTAGTCATTTAGTAATCCACCTCATAACCGAACTCCATTAATTTAGATTCTTTTTTTCTCCAATTTGGTATTACTTTGACAAATAATTCCAGATGAACTGAGCCATTTATTAATTTCTTCATATTTGATCTTGCAGTCTGACCAATGGTCTTTAACATAGAACCCTTTTTTCCTATTAGAATTCCCTTTTGACTTGTTCTCTCAACAATGATCGTAGCCAATATGGCTGTAAATTTTTTACCATTATCTCTATTAATTTCCTTAATTTTTTCAATTTTTACCGCAACACTATGAGGGACTTCTTCTCTTGTATTGATTAATACCTGCTCTCTTATTAAATCCGCTAATAAATTATCTAAGGGTTGATCGCATATTGTATCTTCCTCATATAACATTGGTCCTTTTGGGAGAAAATTTAAAATTATATTAATCAATTCAGAGCAACCGTATCCTTCAGATGCACTTACAGTTTGAAAACTTTTACTAGTTCCAAAAACTTTTCTATATTGATCTAAACGAAGACTCTTGAATTCCTTATTCACCAAATCCCATTTATTCAATACAATAATAAATTCTGTTTTATTTGAAACTAAAAAATCTTTTATGTATTCATCGCCTCTCCCTGGTTCAACACTTGAGTCGAGAACTAAAATAACCATATCTACACCTTTTATTGCTGATTTGGCATTTTTTACAAGTATTTCACCTAGAAGATGATGAGGTTTATGGACTCCAGGTGTATCTACAAAAATTATTTGTCCAAATTCTGTAGTAAGTATTCCTTTTAATCTATTTCTAGTAGTTTGAGCAACAGGGGAAGTAATAGTTATTTTCTCTCCAATTAACTTGTTTATTAAGGTTGATTTCCCAACATTTGGTCTTCCTAGTAAAGTTACGAAACCAGATTTATAATTATTCAAAAGACTTTTAAAAGATCCATAATAAAATTCTGCTCAAAAATGAAAAAAAAAACCATAAACTTAAAAGAAGCTTCTTTTACTCAGGCAATAAACATATCAGCTCAATGGTGTAAAGAGTGGGGAGAAGATCTTTTAAGCGAAGAAGTGTTAGCAGATAGAATGGCAGAATTAATTAAAACAAAAAATGGATTGAGAGGTTTTTTTGCATATGCTTTGTCAGATCAAGATTGTTATTTATTAGATAAACTACCTTTTTCAGTTGTTTTTAAACTTCAAGAGTGTGGAAAGGATGTAGTCGAAATAGTAATTAAAAATCTAATTATGAGCTCTGCTCAAATCATTGTTCATGATAGAGAAAATAATCTTGAGTATAAATCTAATTCTGAAAACATTTCAGAGAGATGTAAAAGCATCTTACGAGTATTAGATACGAATTATGTGACAAAAAATATCAATCAAATAATGAATGATTTAGACAATCTTGGAAATAGCTTTGATAATTCAAAAAAATATGATGATGAGCAAAAGGAATTTATTAAGCATCAAATTTCCGATATTGCACAATAAAAAAAGCGTAGATAAGATCTACGCTTCCTTCAAATAGACGTTTTGGTTTAAATTTATTTTTTAATTCCTTCTTCCACCACCTTGAAGAGCAATCATCAGTCTTAGAATGAATACAAATAAATTAATGTATGTTAAATACATACCTAGAGCACCAGCAAGATATTGATCGTCACTATATCTTCTCGGCATTGTGTAAAAGTCTAAGAAAGACATTGCAACGAATAAAACTGTTCCGAAACCTGCAATCATAAGTTCAAGTCCTGAACCTCCAAAAATTCCTGGAGCAAAGAAACCACCAATGAGCTGAACAAACATTGCTATTAACAAACCAATCAAGCCTAGTCCAACAACTCCACTAAGAGCTTGTCCAACGCTATCACTCATTCTTTGGCCTGTATATGAGGCTATTACAAAAGTAATTCCTGTTGCTAGTGCAGCAGTACCAACGGATCCAATACCAACTGTTCCAATTGCTAAAGCTACTATCCCGCTCAATGTAAATCCAGTTAACAAGCTGAACCCTGTTAACAAAGGTAAAGCCTTTGCATTATTTGCATTATTTGCCGCACTCGTTGCCACGAAAAACAAAACCAATTCAGCTATTAGAGCAACAAGAGAAAGAGGTTGAAATAATGAAGGATTTGTAGCTATTAATGAGACCCCTCCCAACACTCCCATAGAAGTTAACACCATTCCTCCCCCTACGTAGGGAAGAGCTTTACTTACTACATTTGGTCCAACAATGGAACTAGTTTGAGCATCTCTAATCGCTTGATTAAAATTACTACTTGCTGGCATTTTATACCTTTTTAACTACGCTCATTCTATCTGATTTTTTGCATTTCAGTGTACGGATGACCACAGTAATAGTTTATTTATAGGCCTCAATTATTCTTTGAACCAATGGGTGGCGAACCACATCTTCAACATTTAAATAACAAAACTTTATCCCATCAGTGTTAGAGAAGATTTTTGATGCTTCGACTAGACCGCTTAACTGGTCGTTTTTTAAATCAATTTGTGTGATATCCCCATTCACAACCATCTTTGATCTATCACCTAATCTAGTCAAAAACATTCTCATTTGAGAGGTAGTAGTATTTTGAGCTTCATCTAAAATAATTATAGAATTATCAAGAGTTCTCCCTCTCATAAAGGCTAAAGGTGCAACCTCAATAATGCCTTTATCAATTAATGAATTTGTTTTATCAAATCCAAAGATACTATGCAGAGAATCAAATAAAGGACGTAAGTATGGATCAACTTTTTGCTGTAAATCTCCGGGCAAAAATCCTAAATTTTCACCAGCTTCAACAGCTGGTCTTGTTAAAACAATTTTTTCAATTTTTTTCTCATTTAATAATCTAGCGGCACAAACAGTCGCTAAAAATGTTTTACCTGTGCCAGCTGGACCAATAGCAAAAGTTAAATCAAAGTTCTCTATAGATTCAACATATTCTTTTTGACGTATAGTTCTTGGCCTCAAATATCGCCCCTCTTTTGAACGAGCGAGAATCTTTTTGCCAAGTTCAGCATGAGAAGAAGATTCTCCCATATTCAAAGAACTTAGTGCAGCCTTGAGATCCACTTCTGGGACTTCTAATCCTTGTTCCCAAATTGGTCTTGTTAGCTCTACCAATGCTGAAGCCCTTTCAAGTTTTGGTTTTACTCCATTCATTTCAAGCTGTAGGCCTCTAATAGTTAAGGAGACACCTGTAAGAGATTCAAATTTTTTTAAAAAAGAATTACCCGGGCCAGATAATGCAGTGGCAGCATCCGAATTTGGCAAATCAATTGAGAAGTGACCAGTGTTGGAAACTTCTTTCATTTAATTAATGTATGTGAAGATAAATTAAACAAATTTAGCTTTCAGCTTCTTTATTAGCGCTTTCAGATTCTTTACTCTTAGCCTTCGCAATCTTTTCTTTTTCTAGATTTGCCTTACCAATAGCAATAGAAGGTCTCACTTTTTTTTCTAATAATCCACCCTTTTCTAGTAAAGTTCTAACCACATCAGTGGGTTGTGCTCCCTGAGTAAGTCTGATTCTTAATGCTTCTGTGTCAAGCCTAGTTTCTTTTGTTCTTGGATTGTAAAAACCTAATTCTTGGAGAGGTCTTCCATCTCTTCTGGAAGTACTATTGCATGCAACTATCCTAAAACTTGCTTCTTTTTTCTTTCCAAAGCGCTTAAGGCGCAATTTAATCATTTTAAATTATTAGAGATATATTTAATAATATCATTTAAAGGTAGCTATTTAGAAATTACAAATCCCCAAAACCTTTTTTCTTTTTATTAGATTTTTGCTTTTTTGAAAATTTATTACTATTCCCTCCTCCCATTCCGGGCATTCCTCCCATTCCGGGCATTCCTCCCATTCCGGGCATTCCTCCCATTCCGGGCATTCCTCCCATTCCGGGCATTCCTCCCATTCCGGGCATTCCTCCGTTTGACATTTGTTTCATAAAACCTCTCATTCTTTGAAAATCAGCAAGTACTTTATCCACATCTTTTGCTTGATATCCGCTACCTTGAGCAATTCTTTGTCTTCTAGATGGTTGTGCAGCAAGGACTTCTGGCTTTTGCTTCTCTTCTAAAGTCATAGATGAAATCATTGATTCAATTTTTTTTAGTTGTTCTTCTCCATTTTTTATCATTCCATCATCAATTTTATTCATCCCCGGTATTAATTTTATTAATCCTCCAAGAGATCCCATTCTCTTCATTAATCTCATTTGTTTAACAAAATCATTAAAGTCAAAAGTTGCTTCTTGAAGTTTCTTTTGCATTACCTCTGCATCCGCAAGTTCAACTTCTTTTTGTGCCTTTTCAACAAGTGTTAATACATCCCCCATACCAAGGATTCTGCTTGCCATTCTCTCAGGATGAAATGGCTGCAATGCTTCTATCTTTTCACCAGTTCCGATAAATTTTATGGGTTTTCCACTTATTTTTCTTATTGAAAGCGCTGCGCCACCTCTTGAATCACCATCTAACTTAGTTAATATTGCTCCCGATATTCCAACTTTTTCATGAAATGACTTTGTCAAATCAGCAGCTTCTTGTCCAATCATAGAATCTACAACCAGTAAAACTTCATCTGGATTTGTAACTTCTTTTATTCGAACCATTTCACTCATCATTAATTCATCTATTTGTAATCTTCCTGCAGTATCAACAATTAAGGTATCTACATTATTTTCATTGGCATAAATCAAAGCATCCTTCGCAATTTCTTCAGGCTTACTATCTTTTTCTTTCGCTGAGAAAACTTCTAAATCGTATTGATTACCAATGGTCTTAAGTTGTTCAACAGCTGCAGGTCTATAGATATCAGCTGCTACTAATAAAACCTTTTTTTCCTTTTCCTTCAAATAAAGGCCTAATTTACCTGTTGCTGTTGTTTTACCAGCACCTTGTAAACCTGCCATCAAAATAACTGTAGGAGGGGTCTCTTTTTCGAATAACGGGGAATTCTCATTCCCCATTACATTTATTAATTCTTTATTGACTACCTCTATAAATTTCTGCCCAGGATTAACACCTCTTACAACATCTTCTCCAATAGCTTTGTCTTTTACATCTGAAACAAATTCCTTTACTACCGATAAACTAACATCAGCATCTAATAATGCTTTTTTAACTTGCTTTAAAGCATCATCAATATTATTTTCACTAATTTTTGCTTCACCTCTTAAACCCTTAACAGCGTCTTCAAAGCGTGAAGAGAGTTCATCAAACATTAGTTATACGTGATTTATATGAACATTATAGATGATACTAAAAGCTAATCCTAAACTCCGCTTATGTAATCAACTAATTTCCATGAGTTATTTGAGAAACCTAAAATATATTTAACTTTTAAGAAAGGAGTAAAAGTTGTCTCATTTATCAATTCTCCATCTGTTTTGAATATTTTTTCTGTATATTCCAAGTCAACTGATACTGCTATTCTGGATGCCGTTTGCGTTAAAAGTACAATATTTTTAATATCCGTACTGATATTTTTGTAAATACCTTTTTGAATATCAAGTTGTCTTTCACTGCTTAATCTATTAATCAAATCTTTTTGAACTATTTTTGATAAATTAATTTGACTTTTCCCTGATAGAAAATCACTTTTATTATTAAGCCAATTTTTTATTATGTATTTAATTTGTTCCAATGAGGGAGAAGCAGTAGTTATCTCTTCTCCTAAAAAAGAAATTTTTTCTGTACTACTTGGGATAATAATTTTTGATTTATTGGTATCTTTTTTTTTATCGTTTTGATTTAAATCTTTATTAAGAAAATTAATCTTATTTTCATTTAATAATAATGAGTTATCACTTATTTGGTTTTCTTGTAAAGGTTTTTTGGAAGTATTTCTTAAAAATCCAATACCTAGGCCAAAAGCAAACAAAATTAAAAAAGCATATAGATAAGCTAGATAAGGAGATTTATTAAACATTTTATTCTTCTCTAGGGCTTCCCCAAAAACAAATTTTAATTCAGCTATTTTTTCTATTGCGTATTTATAAAAATCTATAAATTTATTTTTGATAATTTCTTCAGTTTGGCTGTTGTCATCAATAAATTCTTTTTGTTCTTGATCTTGTCTAAATCCCCCAGGAAAAGGGAGTCGTCCTTCTTCAAAATTACTTGAATTAATTTCAGGGGTTGAGTCTAAATCCTCTGAAGATTCTTGAGGTTTAAAATATGTTTGATTTTGTAGCCTTGATTTTAAAATAGTCTTATTTGATTTCTGTTCTAATTGTTCAATGAATTCTTGGATCTCTCTATCTTGAAACCAAGAATCCAAATCGATTTCTTTTAAATCAATATCTCTATACCCAACCAAAACATCATTTTCTAGCCAATTTTTACAAAAAATGCAGATGGCCTCTAACTTCTCTCCTGGATAATTATTTAACCATTCTCTTAACTTATCATCGGAACTACTTAAAAACCTTGCTGAGGATTGATCAATATCTGCCAAAAGTAAATCTAAGCAACCTATCAAAGGCATTGAATCAAGTCCTGATAAATTGAGTTTTTTTAATATTTTTCTTGCTTCAAATAATTTTTCAGGTTTTCTTCTCGCAAAACCTAATGCTGTTAAAGATAAAAAAGCTAAAAAGCCTGCCTCATTTGAACCTCTTTTTTGTAACTCTAAGAATAAATCTATCTGCTCTCGAACAGTTAAAAATGGTTTTATTTGTTGAAAAAAAGATTCAAATTCTTGCTGATTAAGGTAGTTATTATATTCAGATTTATTTTTTCCTTCCAAGCCACCTCTTTTAATTATCAAATTTTCCAACATACTTATACCTTTTTTATGAGACTCATTTTCATTTAAATCTCTACTTAATAAGTCAAGAATTCTATAAGGGAGAAGCGAAACCAAGTCCTCCTCAAGATTTTTCCTTAATTCCCCTAGCTTTCCCATCCTTTGAAGAAGCTGTATACCCTCTTGTAAAAAATCTGCTGCATTGGAATATGATCTTTGCTCTTGTTCTTGAATTGCTGCGTCTCTTGATGTCAAAGCCGATAACAAGGTAAGGTCAGCTTCTCTACTACTACCTAAAGCAGGGGTTTGAGGAGGCTGTAATGCTTTTCTTGTTATTTTGAAGGCCTCTTTAGGAAAACCTGATTCCCAAAGAAGTATTAATCCTGCAACCTCTCTATTCGAAGCTAAATCTAAACCTACAGCTCCGTTAAGCAATAAATTCTCGTATTCTCTTCTACTATCAGGATCTGTAAGTAAATCTGCAGTAAGGCGAAGCAATTCAGATCTTTGAGTTAAAACCTCGTTGGTAAATCCTACATCGGGAGTTTTATCCAAACGTAATTGAAAAGCTCTTAATATTTCCTCAGACGTTGCTGAGGGGCTTACGCCAATTAAACGAAAGTGGTCTAATGGAAGTTCCAAACAAATATCCTATTGAAAATCCTTTAAATGAATTTTATCAATTTATATTTTTTTTTCATAAGGTCTTGGAGAGTTATTAAAAAAAAACATAAAAATTGTCCATTGAAGCTTAGAATGTTAACAAATCAAAACTTCATTAAGGTATTTTCTTGGAAACACACTTAGAGAGAATTTCAAATCTTCAGGATTTCAAAAAAGCGAAGTTAGATCGTGAAACAGGATTATTTCTCTATGAAGATATGACGCTTGGTCGAAGATTTGAAGATAAATGTGCAGAGATGTACTACAGAGGCAAGATGTTTGGATTCGTACATCTTTACAATGGCCAAGAAGCTATTAGCACTGGTGTCATAGGTGCAATGAAAAGGAAGCACGACTGGTTTTGTAGTACCTACCGCGATCATGTTCATGCTCTAAGTGCAGGTGTCCCTTCTTTTGAAGTGATGAGTGAATTATTCGGCAAGGCCACAGGATGCAGTAAAGGCAGAGGCGGTTCTATGCATTTGTTCTCAAAAGAACATCATCTCTTAGGAGGATATGCTTTTATTGGTGAGGGCATTCCAGTTGCTTTAGGGTCAGCTTTTTCAAGTAAATATAAAAAAGTAGTTGCAGGTGACAGCCAAAGCGACTCTGTAACAGCTGCTTTCTTTGGAGATGGGACTTGTAATAATGGGCAGTTTTTTGAATGTTTAAATATGGCTCAATTATGGAAACTTCCAATAATTTTTGTAGTTGAAAACAATAAATGGGCTATAGGCATGGCTCATGACAGAGCTACAAGCGACCCGGAAATATGGAGAAAAGCATCGGCTTTCGGGATGCATGGTGAAGAAGTTGATGGAATGGACGTATTAGCCGTGAGAGGGGCGGCACAAAGAGCAGTAGAAAGAGCTAGAGCAGGTGAGGGTCCTACTCTACTCGAATGCTTAACTTACAGATTTAGAGGTCATTCTTTGGCAGATCCAGATGAATTAAGAGCTGAAGAAGAAAAAGAATTCTGGGGGAAAAGAGATCCTATTAAGAAATTAGCAAAACTTATGATAGAGGGAGATTTTGCGAAAGAAGAGGAATTAAAGAGTATAGAAAAGAAAATAGATTTAGAAATTTCTGAATCTGTTAAAAATGCTCTTGAAGCTCCTGAACCTCCTGCTAATGAATTAACAAAATATATTTGGGCAGAAGATTAAATTAAATTCCACTAGGTAATTTTCTGGTTAAGTTTCTTAATTTTCTAAGAGCCTTCAGTTCTACCTGTCTTACCCTTTCTCTAGAGACTTCAAGTAATCTTCCTATCTCAGCCAAGGTATGTCTCTCGTTTCCATCTAATCCGAATCTCAACTTCAGAACATGCTGTTCTTGCTCACTTAAATGAGTTAACCACTTCCCTAACTGCTCTTGATGCATTTTCTGCTCAACTTGATCTAAGGGCTCTTCATTATTACTATCTGCGATAAGGTCACCTAAGAAACTCCTTCCATCATCTCCATTTACTGGTGCGTCCAAACTGCTAGTAGATAAAGCTTGTCTCAATACAGAATCTAGTTCCTCTACATCAATTTCCATTGCTTCTGCTATTTCAATCCTACTTGGCATTGCACCAAGTTTATGAGCTAACTCCCTACTGACTTTCCTAATAGTGGCTAGTCTCTCACTTAAATGAACAGGTAAACGTATAGTTCTGGATTGACAAGCAATTGCTCTTGTCATACTTTGGCGAATCCACCAAAATGCATATGTAGAAAATTTATATCCTCTTGTAGGATCAAATTTCTCGACAGCTCTCTCTAAGCCTAAAGAGCCTTCTTGTACCAAATCCAAAAGTTCTAATCCTTTACCTTGATATTTTTTCGCAACACTAACAACTAGCCTCAAATTAGCTTTCATCATTCTCTCCTTTGCTCTTCTTCCTATTTTTATTGTTCTTTTTTGTTGAGGGGTAAATTCTTTTGTTTTTTCGTTTAATTGTCCATCTTCAGTGAGAGTCATCATTTTTTGGACTTGGTTACCCAATTCAATTTCCTCAGCAGGTGTTAATAAGGGAACACGGCCAATATTAGAAAGGTACCAACTAATAGGATCATTACCTCTTCTTTTTTGTGGTTCAGTTGATGTTGATACTGATGAAGCCATTTTTATACCTAAATAATGAGGTATTAAAACTTTCCTATACTTTTTAAGAAATACCCGATTACTTAATACCGGCTTCAGATTTCAGGTATAAATTGTGTAGTTATGTGTTTAAAACTATAAAAAACTGGTAATAATTGTTTCTTTCATGACATTTGTCTCGCTTTTGTTTTTCTCATTAATTTAGATAATTCATCTCCTATTACTGATGAAGTTGATCCTTTTTTACACTTTGATGCAGCTATAGAGTGTAAAAATACATATTTTGCTAAAGATTCAGTCTTAATAAGATTACTTGGATGAGATAGGTCTATTGATGAACATCCACCAATAAATCCAGATAAAAGATCTCCTAAACCTGCTCTTGCAGTCTCAGCATCAGTTTCACAAAGTTGCCATGCTCTTTCATAATTAGCAATGACGCTATTTGCACCTTTTAATAAAATACTAATATTAAATTCTTTAGCTGCCTTTATAGCTAATTCAACCCTGTTCGTACTATCCATCTCAGGGAATAACCTTAAAAACTCTTTATTATGTGGAGTAATCCAAGTTTGAGACTTTCTTTCTAAGAAGAATTTAGATCCCAAATTCGATTTAGAAATTCTGTTAAGTGCATCCGCATCAAGAATTAATAAACCTTTAAAACCTAATAAGTATTCCGTTGATTTTTCCCAGTCACCATAATTTAATCCAATTCCTGGGCCAATAACTATTGAATCATAACAAGAAAGATCAATGTTCTTTAAGGCATCAAATAAAATTGAATTTCCATCAAGATCACTTTTAAGTCTTCCTTTTATCACTACTTCTGGTTCTACTTGCCAAATAGATTTTGCCACCAATTCAGGGAGGATTGCGGATACAAATCCTGCTCCACTCGAAATAGCTCCTTTAATTGCTAAACGTGCCGCCCCAGGATACTTTTCACTTCCCGCAATTAATAATGATCTACCTCGCTTGTATTTACTAGAATTTTTAGGTAATAAAGGCAGATTAATCGTTTTTAAATCTTCAAGAGTAATTTTTGTGATCTGACTTTTTAATTTAGATAATTGATCTTTAGTTATACCTATATCAATGTGATGTAATTCGCCAACATAAGCTAATGCAGTGTCTTGTAATAATCCAATCTTGTTAAGTCCTATAACTAAACTATAGTTAGCTTTTACAGCATTTTGTGAGAAGGGTTTTCCGGAATTAGGACAGAGCCCCGTTGGAACATCCACGCTTACAACCTTGCCAGATTTTTTATTAAATTTTTTATTAAGTAATTCAATTAATTCCTCATCAACTTTTCTTTTTTGATTATTACCAAAAATAGCGTCAATCCATAAATGTTTTTCATCAGGATTAGGTGGTTCTAATAATTTTTCAACTCCAATAGTTGTAAGATAATTTACATAATTAATTGTTAATGTTTTTTTTAGAGGAAATGGGCACCATAATTTAACTAGATATCCCTTTAAAAAAAGCTCTTTAGCAATTACTGCCCCATCCCCACCATTATGTCCTGGACCTATCAAAACTATTACTCCCTTATTTAAAAGAAATTTTCTTTTCAAAAGCCATCTAGATATCTGAATCCCAGCCTTTTCCATCAATGCCTCTTGAGGCATTCCTTTTGAAAACATTCGATTCTCTAGATCCAACATTTGCTTTGAATAAACAACTAGATGTTTAGAGTCAATTGTTGGCCATCCAATTTCTTTCATAATTAGTTCAAAGCTATTTAAAAGTATTCAAAATTTTTTAAATTCCATGTTAAAGACTCTAAAGGATAAAAAATTAGAAAACTGTTCCTCTATTAATAATAAATCCAAAAAACAAAAACATATTGTAGTTGGTCTTTCAGGTGGAGTAGATAGTTCCTTATCAGCGGCTCTTCTCATGGAAGATGGTTGGAAAGTTGAAGGCCTAACTCTTTGGTTAATGAAAGGAGAAGGTTCTTGCTGTTCTGAAGGATTAGTTGACGCAGCTGGTCTATGTGAAGATTTAGGAATTCAACATAATATATTAGATTCGAGAGTAATTTTTGAAAGGGAAGTAATTAAAAAGACTACAGAGGGATATGAATCGGGCTATACTCCACTTCCATGCTCGATGTGCAATAAGAATGTAAAATTTGAAGAAATGCTCAAATTTGTTATCAAACAAAAAGAGTTTACTTATATTGCTACTGGTCACTACGCAAGGGTTATAAAAAGTTCTTGCGAACACATCAACAACTCTGAGAATTTCCAATTCAAGGATTTCTTACTCCTAAGGGGGGCTGATAGAAATAAAGATCAGAGTTATTTTCTTTATAGTCTTTCCCAAGAAGTATTAAGCAGATTAATACTTCCACTAGGAGATCTTAAAAAAGAAGAAACAAGAAAAGAGGCCTTAAGATTAGGACTTAGAACTGCAAAAAAACCAGAAAGTCAAGATCTATGTTTAGTTGAACATTATGGATCTATGCAGAAATTTATTGATAATCATGTAAAAACGAAAAATGGTGAAATCAAACATATAAATGGAAAAACTCTTGGCACTCATAATGGAATTCAACATTTCACAATTGGGCAAAGAAAAGGTTTGGGTATTGCATGGCCAGAGCCCTTGTACGTAGAAAGTTTAGATAAACAAAAAAATATAGTATATGTCGCGAACAAAAATGACCTTTTAAAAAGAGAAGCCATAATTAAAGAAGTTAACTGGGTATCAATTGAAGCGCCTATAAAAGAGATAGAAGTAGAAGCACAAATAAGATATAGGAGCGAACCAGTAAAAGGAATTTTAGTTCCTTTAAAAAGTAAAGATAATTTGACTAAAAGGTTTAAATTAATTTTCGAAGATAACCAAAGCTCAGTCACTCCTGGTCAAGCTGCAGTTTTCTATAAAGGTGAAATTCTATTAGGGGGCGGATTAATTAGTGAATTTTCCAAAAAATAAATTTAATCCGACTAAAAATAAAAATAATAAAAACAAAGGCCTTTCCCCATACCTTGTGTAGAAAGTTTTTACTTTAGAGAAATTAGGATTTACAACTTCATTTTGCTCAGTATTAGGATCAAATAGTTTAATTACTCTTCCTTCTTCACTTATTATTCCGGAGGGGCCAGTATTTGAAACAATCACATTATCTTTTTTATTTTCTATACTTCTTAAACTTGCCAAAGAAATGAATTGATCATGAAGCTTGGTTGGATAAGGATCTAAGTTGGCTACAGAAATTATTAGTTCTGCGCCACTTTTTACAGCATTTCGTATTTTAAATTCATCACTAATTTCGTAACAAATGGCTATTGCAAGTGGCGGAGTGAATTTCCATTCAAATAATCTTGAATTTGGGCCTGGTTGAATACCTCCGACTGCAGAAAGTCCTTTAGAGAAAATATTTAAGAATCTTGGAACTTTCTCCCCCAAAGGTACAAGTCTATTTTTATCAATGAATGATGAATGGGTTTTATCTCCAACTTGATATCCAAGCAATGAACTTCTTAGGCCATTTGCAGAGTTTCTAAAACCTCCTGCTAACATTTCAATTTTACTTTTGAAAGATAAATTGAAATTATTATTGAAAGTTCCTTCAGGAGTAATAAGGAGTTTTGCTTTATTAGATAAAGCAATTTTTTGAGCAGCAATCAATCTATCATTCATAAATTCATTATTAAAATAAATTTTCTCTCTTGTGGGCATGTTAGGTTGCCATAGAGCTACGGGAAAGTCATTATTTCTATCAATTGGTTTTGTTAGGCCTCCAATAAAATGTAAAATGACAATTATCAAAAGCCCAAAAAGGATTGTTTTTTTTAAATGATATTTTCTTTTCCATTTCTCATAAATCAAATATAACCAAAAACCTATAATTAATTGCACTATACATAAACCACTTGCACCAATCCATCTTGCTAAACCAGCAAGATACATGTCTCCTGGAACTATTCCTTCGCCTAAACCTATCCAAAAAAGAGGCGTTTGGGAAAGAATGAATTCTCCTATACCCCAGGAAAAAGATAACAATAAAACTTTTGTAATTAATGGTAAAAAGTTCATTTCAGAAATATTTTTTTTGAGATAAATTATCCTGCTTAAAAGACCCCATAAAGAGACCAATATTCCTCCAATCAAAGAACAACCTAACAATATTGAAATGGCGATAATAAAACTTGATATCGAGGAAAAACCTAGCCAGGTCAATGGGTGAAGTTCAAGAAGCCAAGAATGACTTACTAAAATAAAGAAAAACCCCCAAATAAAGTTTGCTAATTTTTTATCATTTCCACTCCATAAAATAAACAATGATATTGGCATGAAAAACAACCACAATTGATTTGAGGTAGCAATTCCTCCGAAGACACCTCCCAAACACGGGTAAAAATAACTATTAAACTTTTTGTGTTGAGTGTTGTTTAACAATATAAAATTTCTAAATTAATTTTTTAAAAAACATAAATTATTGTACCTTTTTCTGTAGTATTAAATGTAGTAACTTTTTAAATTCAGTGAAAGAAGTTTTAATTAGTTTTACGATTTTTGTATTTTGCATTTCATTAACTCTTTTTAGTCAATTTAATTCTCCTCAAGTTGTTAATGCATCTGAATCAAAAACTGAAATCGTAAATAAAATACCTACTACAAAATCATCTAATGTTTCGAATACCAACATATTCGAACTAGACCCATCTGACCCAAACCCAATACTTTTTGCCATGGTTGAAGAAACACAAGAAGACAGCAACTCTAGAACTACAGAAAGTGGATTGATTATTTTAGATATGGTTAAAGGAGAGGGAGATGAAGCTAACTCAGGACAAACAGTTACTGTTAATTATACTGGAATTCTAGAGGATGGAACCCAATTTGATACCAGTATTGGTAGGGCGCCATTCAGTTTCCCATTAGGTGCTGGAAGAGTAATTAAGGGTTGGGATGAAGGAGTAGCTGGAATGAAAGTAGGAGGGAAAAGAAAATTAACAATACCTCCTGAATTAGGTTACGGAACAAGAGGAGCTGGAAATGTAATTCCTGCAAATGCAACTTTAATTTTTGAAGTTGAATTATTAAAAGTCAATTAAAGTAAGAAATAACATCCAAAACTTTTCAATTTAGTTAAACAACAAGTAAGATATATTCAGTTATACAAAAACGAATGTTAACTAAATTATTAAATTCTTTTTTAAATAAAAATTCTAAATTGGAAGTTCATGCTCATTGTGACGGGCCATGTGGCGTTTATGATCCCGCTTCTGCAAGAGTTGCTGCAGAAGCAGTATTGGCAATGACCAAGAAGCTTCTTGCGCTTACTCCTCCTTCAAGTACTGACTCGGGAGATTGGGCTGCTTACAGTAATACCTTTTCCAGGTTTGTCGCAGTTAAAGAAGAACAGGCTAAAGAAACTAAAAAAGAAATTTTAATTTTGTGGACAGATTATTTCAAGCCAGTTCACTTAGAAACTTATCCAGAACTATATGAGACAATTTGGAAAGCAGCAAAATTATGTAGTGCTTGCAAAGTAAATATCGATTTAACTCAAGCAGAAGAGTTAATGAATTATGTAGAAAAAATACATACTATTTTTTGGGAATCTAAAGGAAGAAGTGATGCTTTCGTAAAAGCAAGCTAGTTTATCATTTTAAAAAACTTTTTAGATTTAATTGCATTTTTTTTCGGATTAAGAAAAACAGCAATTGTATGCGGTAATTCTATGCTTCCTACTTTAAAAGAAAGTGATATAGTTTTTTTTAAAAAATATATTAAAAACAAATCACTCTTAAAAGTGGGTCAAATAGTTATTTTCTATCATCCTCTTAAAAACATAAAGCTGATTAAAAGGATAGGTAAAATTAGTAAAAATAGTATCGAAGTTTTTGGGGATAATATTGAATATAGTGATGACAGCAATAAATTTGGTTCTATTAGCAATGAAAAAATTATTGGAATAGTTACTTCTAGTATTAAAAAAATCTTTTAGGTCAAAAAAAGAGCAGTACTCTTTTGCACCCAAAATAAGCCCATAGAAAAAGATAAGCCCCCAGCAAAAGCTATTAACCTTCTAAGAAATTTTTGCCCTGTATTTAAAGTTGTTAAAGATATTAGACCAGTAAATAAAATCATACTTGCTAAAGAACCAATCAAATACGATATCAAATAAGCAGACGCACTAATAAGCGGTAAAGCTAATGCTGGAAGTACTGCAAGAATATGAGAACCGCCTGCTAAACCATGAAGGAGACCTAAACCTGTCAATGCATGTGAATGTTTATTATCCTTTTTTTTTGCTTCACTATGAAAATGAAGATGATGATGAGCTACGCCATTATGTTGATGAGAATGAGAGTGAATATTTAAAGGTAAAGAATTTTTTATGGCAAAGACTCCAACAATAAGAAGTGAGATTCCAACAAAAAATTCAGCAAAGTTAGAAAATTTACTTAAAGGGGTAATATCCTTTATGAAAACTGCTAGAACAGCTAAAAATATCACTCCTGAAGAATGTCCTAAACCCCATGAGATACTATTTTTTGCTGCAATTTTTGGACTTGTAATTGCTGATGGTGCCATGGCAATAAGATGATCAGCACCACTTACTACATGAACAAATCCAGCAATGATTCCAGTTACTATTACAACCTGCATTTATAAATAAAATACAACCTTATAATACTCAGATTTATAGCACAAATATCAACCCTAAATTAAATTGATTTAAATAATTTTTTAAAAGAGTGTTCAATATCACATTCCCTCATAAACCTTTCTCCAATTAAAACTCCCTTAATTCCAATTGAAACAAGCTTTTTTAACTCTTCAGAGTTGTTTATTCCAGATTCACTAATAGGAATAATATTATGTTTTGAAAATATATCGGAATATTTACTCATCATTTCTATTGATGTTTTTAGATCAGTTTTAAAAGTCTTCAAGTCTCTATTATTAATTCCTATTAAATCAAATAATTTAAAACTCAATATTCTTTTAAGTTCTTGCTCATCATGAACTTCAACTAAAACACTCATCCCTAAATTGTCTGCAATTTTCTTCAAATAAAATAAATCATCATCGCTTAATATTGCGGCAATTAATAATATTGCATCAGCACCAGATACTCTCGCTTTATATATTTGATAAGCAGAAATAATAAAATCTTTGCAGAGCAAAGGCAGATTAGTAGCTCCTCGGACATCTTGAAGTATTTCATAACTCCCTTGAAAAAATCTTTTATCAGTAAGCACAGAGATACATGAGGCCCCAGATCTTTCATAACTAAAAGCAATTTCATTTGGTCTAAAGTCTTCTCTAATCACCCCTTTACTAGGACTAGCTTTTTTAATCTCAGCAATTACTCCCGGTTTGATTTTGGATTGTAAAATACTTTTACCAAAATCTTTTGTTGGGGGAAGTTTATCAAGCTTTTTTATCAGATCTTCAAGTGAGACTATTTTCTTGAAATTCTTGATTTCAATATCTTTGTACCAAACAATTTCTTCAAGAATATTTTTTGCTTTTGCCTCTCTATGAGGAACGGCATACTCTAAATTTTCTACCCTAACTGTTGGATTTGGTGGCCTACGTCTTATTTCCATAAAAAATCAATTACTTTACTTGAGAAGCTGCCTGTTTATAGGCGACCTCAACGACTTCACTAAGAGTAGGGTGAGTATGTACTTCAGAAGCTAGCTGAATTACATCTTGATTTCTAGAGATCGCATTTGCAATTTCTTGAATCAAATCAGCTGCATGCATTCCAAAGATGTGCGCGCCTAATACTTTTCCACTATCTTTATTGAAAAGTAACTTAAGAATTCCATCGCTTTCTAATTCTGCTAGTGCCTTGGAATTAGCTTTAAAATAGCTTTTCACAACCCCTAAAGTAAAATCTTCTTTAATTGCTTTTTCTTTAGCATCAGTTTCAGATAGGCCTACTGAACTTATCTCAGGGTGAGTAAATGTTGCAGCTGGAATACTTCCATAATTAATCTCAATATTTTTTCCACATATATTATCAACAGCTATTGTTCCTTGAGCTGCTGCTGTATGGGCGAGCATAAGTTTACCAGTAACATCACCAACGGCCCAAACATTAGGAATTATTTTTTTACCATTTATCACTCTCATTTGATCATCAATAGGAATATAACCTTTAACAGTTTCGATACCAACTGAATCAAGATTTAGATTCTTACTATTAGGACTCCTGCCAGTAGCCACAAGAACGGCATCAACTTCTAAGTTCTCAACAATTTCCTTTGATTTTGCATCCGTAAGTTCTATCTTTACGGGGCATCCGGGTGTGATCTTAGTCGCAAATACATTAGACTTAGTGTCAATATCTCTTGATTGAATTAGATTTTTCTTAGCTATTTTTGTAATATCAGGGTCAAAGGTGGGCATTATATTTTCTAAAGCCTCGATCATGGTCACTTCACAACCTAGAGCAGTATATACATCGGCGAATTCTAAACCTATATATCCACTTCCAATAATAGCTATCCATCTTGGGAGCCATTCAAGTTTAACTGCTTCATCACTTGTGAAAACTGTTCTATTATCTAAATTTATTCCGGGAGGTACAAAAGGAGAAGAACCTGAAGCAATAACTGTATTTTTACATGTAAAGATCTTATCAATTCCATTCTTATCTCTTACTCCTACTTTTTGATTACCCTCAAGTCTTCCAAATCCTAAGATAATTTCAACTCCACTTCTTTTTAGAGTTTTTGTTAAATTTTCTCTTACATTTGAGACTAAGTTATTAGCATGATCAGCAATCTTTGATCTTTCGAATCTGACAGGTGAAGCATGAATACCGAACCTTGATAAATGTTCATAATTGGCTATTTCTCTAACTTTTCCACTTGCTGCCAAAAGAGCTTTCGAAGGCACGCACCCTTTATTTACACAAGTGCCTCCCATATCTCCAGACTCAACGATAGCAACTTTAAGACCTTTGCCTGCAGCATGTTTGGCTGCATCAAACCCTCCATACCCTGCGCCAATTACTATTAAATCAAAGTCAAAATTTAAATCAGTCACTTTTGTATTCTTGAATTAGAAATATATGCGACTCTTTTTCGTTCAAGTAATAACGGAACTGCAACACAAGCCACATTCAATGATTCTACAAGCTCACTATGCGGAATAGTAATTGTTTCAGTAAAAGCTTCTTGAATTCTTTCATGAATCCCATTACCTTCATTACCCAATATAAGTGCAGTTGGTTTAGACCAATCAATTTCCCAATACGGTTTTTGAGATTTATCAGGATTTTTATTATGGCTACTTGTAGAAATTATTTGAAACCCATTTTTCGAAAATTGATCTAATGACGTCAATAATGAATTAATTATTTCTTCTTCACCTCCATCAAATCTTTTAAATGGTAGATGAAAAACAGATCCACTAGAAGCTCTTAATACCTTTTGCCCTAATGGATTCGCCCCTCCTGCCAATAAAACCTTGTTAACCCCAGCAGCTAAAGCTGTTCTAAAAAGGTTCCCCATATTCCCGGGATCTTGTATCCTATCAAGAACTAGCATAAAGTCATCTTCATTATTAATTTCAAAATTAAGTATTGATGAACTCTGCACCAAAGCTGCTACTCCATCTGGATTTTTTGTGGACACTGCTGACGCTAAAACTTCTTCTGAAACGACAATTATTAAAGATGGATCAAATTTTTGTGAAAGTTCCTCATTTTTATAAAGCCATTTTTCAGTAGTTAAAATTTTTGAAGGATAATTACCAGACTTAATAATTTCTTCGATCAAATGAGTGCCTTCAATACAAAAATAATCTTTATCTTTTGTATTAGATCCTTTTTTAAATGATCTAAATCTTTTAACTAAAGCATTACTTTTACTAGTGATTTTTGGATAAATATTTTCTATAATAATTAAGGATAATTTTGATGTTAAATACATCTTAGTTACTTAAATATTTTGATCAATTATTTTTTTAAAATCTTAATTCTTAGCAAATTATATCTATACCCTTTACTATTACTTAATATTCTACACGTTACAGAAGCTGGACTTCCTATACTAATTTTGTCATCATTAAACCAATAAAAATTTTTCTTAATGGTTTGCGAAAGCAACAATAAGTCATATCTTAAATCCCAAAATTTAAAGATTATTGGCAAAAATAGCTTAAGAGGGAATGTAAAAATAAGTGGTGCAAAGAATTCTGCATTAGTATTACTTGCAGCATCATTACTAACTGACGAAAAAATCATTTTAGATAATGTTCCTCTTCTGACTGATATTGAGAAAATGGGTAATATTCTTAAGAATTTAGGAGTAAAATTACATAATAAAGATCATCAATTAATAATTGATTCAAAAAATATATCCATACAAGAACTTCCATATGAGCTTGTAAATGGATTAAGAGCTAGTTTCTTTTGTATAGGAGCATTATTAACAAGATTTGGAAAGGCTTCACTACCTTTACCCGGTGGCTGTAATATTGGTGAAAGACCTATAAACGAGCACATAAATGGGCTAAGGGCACTAGGTGCAGAAATTATTATTGAAAAAGAAGTCGTAAAAGCAAAACTAATCAAGAAGAAAAGTAAACTATTTGGTGCAAATATCAGATTAAATTGTCCCAGTGTTGGAGCTACTGAAACATTAATAATGGCAGCATCCTTAGCAGAAGGTAGAACTATAATAGAAAATGCGGCAAGGGAGCCTGAAATACAAGACTTATGTCAGATGTTAAATAAAATGGGTGCAAAAATTTATGGTGCAGGTAAAGAAAAAATAATTATTGATGGAGTTCAAAAACTTCATGGATGTTCTCACAAAGTAATTCCTGATAGAATAGAAGCTGGAACTTTTTTAATAGCAGCTGCTGCAACTTCATCCTCAATTACAATCTCTCCAGTAATCCCAAATCACTTAGAGGCAGTATTAAATAAGTTAGAAGAGAGTGGAAGTAAAATAGAAAAAAAAGGAAATTCGATTTCAATATCTGGGAAAAGTATCAAAGCTGTAAAAATCAAAACTGCTCCATTTCCAGGATTTCCTACAGACCTTCAAGCTCCATTCATGGCTCTTATGACTATAGCTAAAGGAACATCAATGATCTCTGAAAGAATTTTTGAAAACAGAATGCATCACGTTAACCTATTAAATCAAATGGGGGCTGCCATAACAGTGGATGACAATACAGCGATTATAAATGGAGTTAAGAAATTAAAAGGAATGAATTTAGTTGGTTCAGACTTGAGATCCTCAGCCGCGTTAATAATAGCTGCTTTAATTTCTGAAAATATTAGTCATATTTATGGTCTTGAGCATTTAGACAGAGGATATGAAAACTTTGAGTTTAAGTTAACCAAACTAGGAGCAAAAATCATAAGAGAAGTTGACGGTGGAATACAAACAAAATCGAAGAATTCTTCTGAGATTCACCCTACCAAAAATTTAGATATAAATTTTAATGTTGCCTAGTTCAAACATAAGCTACGTTTGCTAACGAAACACACCCTAAAAATATAAAAGATAATACTAAAAAACGAACTGACCAATATTTATTTAAACCTTTGATATTTAAATTTTTCATACCCAAGTACCATTGCTAGAACCGAAAGCTGTAAGAATTGCTACTGCTATAAAAAGGTATGGAGCAAACTTGAAGGATAAATTTTGAGTTTTGTTTTTTGTCTTAAAGGATGTCATCTTTACTCTGTAATTACAAAGGAATATAACATAATACAACTATTTGTGAAGCTTAATTTAGTCAAATCCTTACAATATCCCAGATAAGTACCAATAATGTGTCGAAACTGTGTAGGAGTTCACATTTTTTGCAAATATTGCCTTCGAAAGATTTTCGATTTAAAGCTTCATTTTTATATCGTTGATTATTTCTACTGATTGATAAACAAACAAGATAAATTTGTATAAAGCAGAGAAAGTAGTCAATAAATTAAATTTTGTTATAATAAAAAAGTTGTTTATTCTTCAAAAGCCTTGGGAGCGTGGTGGAATTGGTAGACGCACCGCACTCAAAATGCGGCACCTTCGGGTTTGTCGGTTCAAGTCCGACCGCTCCCACTTTAATGAATACCTATACAAGGTTTAATATATCTTTTAAAAAGGGCGAAGGATGCTGGCTTTGGGACACAAGAGGTAAGAAATATCTTGATGCAGTTGCTGGGATAGCAACATGTAGTCTTGGGCATAGCGATAGAATCCTTAGAAAAAAGTTAGTAGCTCAACTAAAAAAACTACAACATATTTCTAATCTCTATAAAATTGAAGAGCAAGAAGAATTAAGTAAATATCTTACTAAGCAGAGTTGTGCAGAAAGTGTTTTTTTCTGTAACAGTGGAGCCGAGGCGAATGAGTCAGCAATTAAATTAATTAAAAAATTCGGCAACAAAATATATACAGGTAAAGAGACTTTTATTCTTGCAGCTGAGTCAAGTTTTCATGGAAGAACACTCGCGACTTTAAGTGCAACTGGTCAGCCCAAATACCAAAAAGGTTTTGAGCCAATGGTAAAAGGATTTAAGTTTTTTAAATATAACGATATTGCTTCAGTGAAAAAATTATTTGATGAATGTCAAAAAAACGACCAAAAAGTTTCCGGAGTTTTAATTGAACCTATCCAAGGAGAAGGAGGAGTAATACCTGGAGATAAATTATTTTTCAAAGATTTAAGAAAACTTTGCACTCAAAATAATTCTCTTTTAATTCTCGATGAAGTTCAGAGTGGGGTAGGAAGAACTGGCAAAATGTGGGGGTATGAGACTCTAGGAATCGAACCTGATGGATTCACACTAGCCAAAGGATTAGGAGGAGGTCATGCCATTGGTGCTCTCTTAGTAAAAGAAAAAGCTAACATTTTCTCTCCCGGGGATCATGCAAGTACCTTTGGGGGCAATCCCTTTGCTTGTAGAGCTGCTCTGACCGTTTTGGAAGAAATTACACGACGTAAAATTCTTAATAATGTTATTTCAAGAGGTAACCAATTAAATGAAGGGTTTATAAAACTTTCAGATAAATTTCCTAATATTATTAATGGGATTAGAGGAATTGGATTAATACAAGGTCTAGTTATAAATAATTCATATACTGATCCAAAAACGATTACCCTCAAAGCTTTTGATAAAGGTTTACTTTTGGTACCCGCCGGAGGAAATGTGGTTAGGTTTGTTCCACCATTGATAATTTCGCGAAATGAAATCAAAATACTTCTTAAGAAGTTGAATTTAATTTTTGAAGAACTGTAAGCTTTAGAGGATTTGAAAAAAGAAAACTTTAAGAATTTTGATTTGCTTTCACCTAAATTTGAGAGACAAAATATTCACTTAGGATTATCAAGAATTAAAAAAGCGCTTAAGAAATTAAATGATCCTTGCAAAAACATCCCAGCTATTCAAGTTGTTGGAACAAATGGGAAAGGTTCGATTACTGCTTTTATAGAAAATATTCTTTATGAAGAGAAAAAGAATATTGGGGTTACCACTTCGCCTCACCTTTTAGATATATGTGAAAGGATCAGAGTGAATAAAGAAAATATTCATAAAGAAGAATTTGAGAGCTTATTTAAGAAAATTGCAACTTATCTTTCAATCTATAAATTATCCCCTTTTGAACAGATTATTTGCTGTGCACTAGTTTTTTTTGATATGAAAAAAGTCGATTTATTGATACTTGAAGCTGGTTTAGGTGGAAGATTAGATGCAACTACAGCTCATAATCTAAGACCAATAATTGCCATTGGAAATATAGATTTAGACCACAAAGAGTATCTTGGAGATTCGATAGAAAAAATTACCAAGGAAAAAGTTGCTGTAATTGAAAAAAATGCATTTGTTATTTCTTTTCGTCAAAAAACTAAAGTTGAGGAAATAATTAAAGCAAGAGCCAAAAAAGTAGGTGCACAAATCATATGGAAGGAATCACTATCTAATGAAATTGAACTTGGTTTAAATGGAGCTTTTCAAAGACAAAATGCCGCAGTTGCTATTGGAGTAATTGAGGCACTAAATAATTTAGGGTTCAATGTCAGAGAATGTTCCATTAAGGAAGGACTTAAGAACACAAAATGGAATGGGAGGTTAGAAATAATTAATTGTTTAAATAAAAAGATACTTGTCGATTCTGCACATAATTACTCTGCGGCAATGGCTCTTTC
The DNA here is from genome assembly GCF_000015665.1 of Prochlorococcus marinus str. MIT 9515. NCBI lineage: Bacteria > Bacillati > Cyanobacteriota > Cyanophyceae > Synechococcales > Prochlorococcaceae > Prochlorococcus > Prochlorococcus marinus. Next base: position 1,300,368 of record NC_008817.1, read on the forward strand.
AGAGGAAAGAAAAACTTGGAATAATCAAGAGGAAGGTGTCTATTGGATTTTAGGGGTCCAAAAAAGTAAAGACATTGTATCTATGCTAAAAGTTCTTATTAAAAAAAATGATCACATATTATTAGTTCCTGTTCCTAATCAAACTTGTTGGAGATTAGAGGATCTTTTAGATAATGCTGAACTTGAAAATTTAAATATAATAGATTTTGAAAAAATTGATTATGCTTTTAATTATCTTTTGGAACTTAGAACATGGCCAAAATGTCATCCCGTACTAACTGGCTCAATTTTTTTAGTCTCTGAGTTTATTAAATTCGCAAATAATCAAAATTATTAAAGATTAAAGTCATCTTTTATTTCCCATCCTTCCAATTTCCCAGGATTTAACAACCCTTTAGGATCGAATTTTAATTTTGCTTTTACTTGATCAGAATCAATAACACCTAAGCCACCCGCCTCAACAGTTAATACATGAGGATTAAAAATAATTGCTCCAAGTTTTTTACAATGATCAATTATTAGATACAATTGCTCTTCACTATGCCATTTTAATACTGGCAATGCAGCTAATCTTGGAACTCCTTGTTGAGAGACAGCTTCAATATGCCAGAGAATATTCGTACCCCATTTTTCTTTCAAAGAATTAATTAATTCCAATTCCTTATTTAAAGGTAAAAGCATCTGTAAATATGTCCAATTTTTATCCTTTGCCCTCATGTGAAGGGTTGTATGGTTCCATACGACCTCAGAGATTCCATTTGATAATTGATCTTCTTCTCCCAGTAAAAAAGATTCCACTCCATATTTTTTACAAATTAGTTCAATAGTTTTTATACCCCCAAGCGTTGATTGAATTAAAATTTTATGGCTTTTAGATTCACCTTTAAACCAAATTGGCATTTTATCAACAATCCCTTTCTCGAGAATTGCACCAAGTTTCAAGTCTATAGCTGCAATAAGGCATGTTTTTAATATTTCTATTGTCTTAAATAACTCTTCGCAGTCAATTACTAAGGAATACCACTTACGTTTAATATCTGTTGCGATTAATAATGAGGTAATAATTCCATTCGTTCCATAAGCATGATTTAAAGGTTCTGATTCTTCAGCATCAAATTTTAATAATTTTGGTTCTTCATTCATTGTCACCGCTTCAAGACCCATGACATTTCCGGGATCTCTTAAAAATCCCCATCTAATTGATCCAATCCCCCCTGAACCTCCTGCAATAAAACCACCTATAGTTGCAGTTTTAAAAGTACTGGGCAGTAACCTTAATTCTCTTCCAAATCTTTCTAGTTGTTTATTTAAATCTCCCATTAAACATCCGGATTGTACCTTTACAAAACCTGTATCAGGATAAAATTCTTCTAATTTATTTAGGAAATTCATTTGCATAACAATTCCCTTAAATAAAGGTACTGCTTGTCCATAATTACCTGTCCCTGAACCTCTCAAAGTGAGAGGAATATTTAGTTCCCAACAAATTTCTGCTACTTTCAAAACTGCATTTTTATCAATAGGTCTTACTACTAAATCAGCAATACATCCATCTAATTTCTCTTCAAGAATAGGAGAATAATTATAAAAATCTTTTGAAAGTCTTTTTACATCCGAATGACTTTCAATAATCTCTAAATTATCTATTTTTTTAAATTTTTCTATTAATTTTGTTTTTCTTGATGACATTAATAATAATTTCCTAACTTAAATATAAACTAATTGATTAGCTATACAATTCGCCTTTTATAATGACATCTTTTTTTAAATTACTTGAAAAAATATCTGCCCACTTTTCAGCATCTACTATTACAAAATCAGCAGGACAACCTTTTTTAATTAACCCATCCCAACTTAGATTTAATAACCTGCTTGGTGCTAACAGCATAGAAGATAAAGTCAATCTTTCCCAAGGACTTAATTGAAGCATCGGCATTGCACAAGTCATCAAGTAAAAAGGATCATAACTACCAAATGAATACCATGGATCTTGAACATTATCACTTCCAATGGATACATCAACTAATGATTTTTGTAATTGCTTGATTGGTGCCACTGGTCTATTTAAGGAAGTACTTTTATCATTACGATTAAGCAACCAAAAATTTGTAAGAGGGAGTGCAATTACTTTAATATTCTTATCTGCAATTTTTCTTCCCAAATTTAATATTTCATTATCCTTTAGAGATAAAATACTACTTAAATGACTACAAGTTATGGGAACTTTAATATTTAGTTTTTCAATAGTTTCCAATAATACTTTAATACCCGCTCCAGGCTCAATATTTGATTCATCTATATGAAGGTCAATTTCTAAATTATATTTATCTGCTAGTAAGAGCATCTTAGAAAGAAAATATTTTACTTTTGCTTTTTTAAAAGGTGGAACAAGAACTCCTCCTAAAATACCATTTTCCTTAGAAAACTTTTTTGCTAATTCCTCTCCGTTAGTGGTATCCCAAAATTCTAACGGTGATAAAGCTACAAATTGTAATTTCAACTTAGAAGAATATTTTTTTTGCAAATTAAAAAGTTCACTCCAAATATCATTTTCAAAAGCATCGCTAGTATCAATATGACTTCTTATAGCTCTATAACCATTTTTAAGGGCAAGGTTTAACGATCTTTCAGCTCTATCTAAAACTTTTTCTGTAGTTCTAGTTATATGCTCTTCTAGATTCACAGATAATGCTTCTTCATAGTTTGATTTGAAATTAGGGAATTCTTGCCAAGTGAAAGATTTGTCAAGGTGTGAATGAGTTTCAACAAATCTTGGAAATAGAATTTTTTTTGGCTTTGTATTTTCGATATTTATAGGTTTTAATTCAGAAACAATTCCCTTTTCCCAAGCAACAAAAACAGAAGCTAAATCCTCAAGATCTACATTGAGGTTATCGGTATATTCTATTTCGCAAAGGCATCTAGGAATAAGAACCTCTGAATTCCCTGAAGTATTCAAAAAGACTTTTTTTTTTAAGTTAGTTTATTTTAAAACATTAATAAAAGTTAGATAGAAATAAGAAAATAATTAAAAATTTTCTTAAAAATTTAAATAAGCATGAAATTTTACACGTAAGTTGTTAAATTTATAGATGTGAGGCGGGCGTCGCCAAGTGGTTAAGGCAGTGGCTTGTGGCGCCGCTATTCGGGGGTTCGAATCCCCTCGCTCGCCCTCAAAAATATGACCCCAAGATTATTTAACTTATAATTTTGAATTAACGAATCCCCACAAAACTTTTTGCAACGTGTTAACAAAAACAATTCAAGAAGAAAAAAAAACTCCCAAAGATGAGTCTATTGGTAGTTATTGGATTACAACATTCGGTTGTCAAATGAATAAGGCTGATTCTGAAAGGATGGCTGGCACCTTAGAAAAAATGGGATATTCAAGAGCTATTGATGAATTAAAAGCTGATTTGGTCTTGTATAACACTTGTACAATAAGAGATAGCGCTCAACAAAAAGTTTATAGTTTTTTAGGAAGGCAAATCAAAAGAAAGCATAGTTTACCAAAGTTAAAATTAGTTGTCGCCGGTTGCCTAGCTCAACAAGAGGGGGAGTCTCTTTTAAGAAGAGTTCCAGAACTAGATTTAATAATGGGGCCTCAACATGTTAATAATCTTGAAAATCTTTTAGAGAGAGTTGATTCAGGTAATCAAGTCGTTGCCACCGAAGAAACTTTTATATCTGAAGACATCACTAATGCAAGAAGAGATAGCACAATTTGTGGTTGGGTGAATATCATTTATGGTTGCAATGAAAGATGTTCTTATTGTGTCGTCCCCTCTGTTAGAGGGAAAGAACAGTCAAGATATCCAAAGGCAATTAAAAGTGAAATACAAACTTTAGCCCAAAATAATTATAAGGAAATTACTCTTTTAGGTCAGAATATTGATGCCTATGGAAGAGATCTTCCTGTCACAACAAAAGAAGGGAGGAAAGAAAATACCCTTACTGATCTCCTTTATTTTATTCATGATGTAGATGGAATTAGAAGAATAAGATTTTCTACTAGTCATCCAAAATATTTTTCAAAAAGACTTATAAAAGCTTGTTATGAATTAGATAAAGTTTGTGAGCATTTTCATATTCCTTTCCAAAGTGGAAATGATGAAATCCTGAGATTAATGGCAAGAGGTTACACAATCGATAAATATAAAAAAATAATTGAAAATATAAGATCATTAATGCCAAATGCATCAATTACTGCAGATGCAATAGTTGCTTTCCCCGGTGAAACAGAAAAACAATATCAAGATACGTTAAGGTTGATATCCGACGTTGGTTTTGATCAAGTGATGACCGCGGCATATTCTCCTAGACCAAATACTCCAGCAGCGATCTGGAATAATCAAATTGCTGAAGAAGTTAAAAAAGAAAGATTAAAAGAAATTAACGAATTAGTTGAAGCAACCTCAAGGAAAAGAAATCAAAGATATCTAAATAATACTGAAAGTGTTTTGATAGAAGGTTTGAATCCAAAAAACTCCATGCAAATGATGGGTAGGACAAGAACTAACAGACTTACTTTTGTAGAAATCCCCGAAAACATTGAATTTAATTATTCTTTTGGAGATGAACTAAATGTCAAAATAACGGAAGCGAGATCTTTTTCTTTAAGCGGTCAAATTTATAAGTAATCTTTCCAAATGGTAAGAAACGAAAAAAAATGTATCGGAATAATATTTGGGGGCACTTCAAATGAACATTATGTATCAATATCTTCCGCCAAAACAGTTTTTAAAGCTCTAATTTCAAGAACAAATAAAGAACTATTCAGGATTAAAGCTTTTTACATAAATAAACATGGAGTTTGGATTGATAGCGATTTATCTCTAGAAATACTTAGAGAAAATAGTGGAAATAATATCTTCGAAAAATATCAAGAATTGCCTAACAGAAAAATAAACTTTCTCAACAATCTTGAATTCCAAAATATTGATATTTGGTTTCCTTTATTACATGGTTGCAACGGAGAAGATGGGGCTATTCATGGATTACTAAAATTCACCCAAAAACCTTTGATTGGATGTGGAATTTCAGGTTCTGCTATTGGAATGGATAAAATATTGATGAAACAAATATTTTCAAATTTGTCAATTCCACAAGTGAATTTTTTAGCCATCCAAAATTATGATCTAAGTGATGATAATGTTAAAGATAATTTATCTGTTGAAATAATTGAGAAATTAAATTTACCAGTTTTTGTAAAACCTGCGAATTCAGGATCATCTCTTGGCATTTCTAAAGCTAAAAATAAATCAGAAATAATTAAAGCTTTACAAAAGGCTTGGGAAATAGATTCAAGAATTGTTATCGAAGAGGGATTGAATGTTAGAGAACTTGAATGTGGAATAATTGGCAATCTAAAACTTTCTACATCAAAAATTGGGGAAGTTTCCTATTCATCAGATTGGTACGATTATGATTCAAAATACTCTACGGATAATAAAATAATTATTCCAGCTGATATTGATTCTCAAATCTCTGAACAAATTAAAGATCTAGCTATTCGAAGTTGTAGAGCATTAAATATTTATGGTTTTGCAAGGGTAGATTTCTTTTTAGAAAAAATTTCAAGGAAAATCTTCTTAAATGAAATAAATACCATCCCTGGCTTTACTAGCAAAAGTATGTTTCCAATGCTTTGGAAGGCCTCAGGTTTAAATATTGATCAACTTGTAGCTAAACTGATTGATATATCCTTAGATTCATAGAATAAAGTCAAATGCTGCATGGACTACTTTGGTTACCATTACTTTTAATCTTCGTTCTATTAACTGCTCTTGGTTGGCTGGAAAGAAGAAGACAAAATCTTTTTAGAAATTGGGCTAATGGTTCTGAAATATGCAAATTAGATAGTTCTGGTGCCGCCTTTTTAAAAGATGGCGAATTAAAATGGAGTGCATTTGAAGCTGGAACATTTGAAGAGAAAGATAGCTTCACAATAAAAAAACTTGAATTAGTAGAATTAATGGCACTTACTTCAGGTGAAGCCCCTTTAACCAATGAATCACAAGGTAAATGTAGACTTAGGCTTGTAGGGGATGGGAAAGAGATGGATGTTCCTTTCTCAGATGCAGAGAGAGCTAGAGAATGGATGGAACAATTAATGGAAAAAGCTAGATGTGATTTGTGAACAAAAAAAAAAAAAAAAGAGGGACTTTTTTGTTGGTTACCTTTTTTTTCCTAACAACATACCTAAATACTAAAACTTTTCAAAAAGTTTATCCGCAAGATATTTTAATTTTTGGTAGCGATTTTTTCTCTAAGAACGATATCCTTAATAATTCATCCCTAAAGTTGCCAACCCCATTGATATTTGTCAAAACTATATTTACGGAAAAAGAGTTGAAAAGGAATTTATCTCTTGAGAATGTTTCAGTTTCGAGGCAGATATTTCCTTTTGGTTTGAAAATCCTAATTCAAACTAGAACGCCAATAGCTTATGGGGATAAAATTTTAAAAGGAGAAAAAATAAATGGTTTTATTGATAAAGAAGGTTTTTTTATAGATGAAAAACATTCAGATAAAGAAAGTATTAAAAAATTGTCCGTTAAAGTTTTCGGTTGGAAAGAAAATTTTAAAGAGATATTATCAAAAATTTTTTATTTTCAAAAAAACAATAATGTTGAATTCGTTACGATAGAGTTTTCTCCGAATGGATTTTTAACTTTAGAAGAAAAAACCTTAAAAACGATACTATTAGGCATTGAACCAAAAAGAATCGAAACTCAATTGCAAATAATCGAAGATATCAAAAATCAAATAAAAGATACTAAAGTTTTAAAAAAAATAGATAATATCGATCTTACTGATCCACATAATCCAAAAATTAAAGTGTTCAAACCCTAATAATTGAAAACAAATTTTAAAAAAGTTTTTTTGATTACTACAGTATTTATAAGGGTTCTACTTATTAACTCAAAAATTTAATAAGTTAATATTTAAGGATTTTCGTCAAGAAAATCCAACATATTTACTTAGTGAGTTCATAATGCACCCAATACTAGTATTTGATTTTATTTAGAGATGAGCTTCGGAAACAATCCAAACTTTGATCAATCAAAAGACATCCTTCCAAGTCAAAGTGCCAAAATTGAAGTCATTGGTGTTGGGGGTGGTGGAAGTAATGCTGTAAACAGGATGATTGATACTGATCTTGAAGGCGTTTCTTTCAGAGTTCTGAATACTGATGCCCAAGCATTATTACAGTCTTCTGCTGAAAAAAGAGTACAACTTGGTCAAAACTTGACAAGAGGATTGGGAGCAGGTGGAAATCCAAGCATTGGTCAAAAAGCCGCCGAAGAGTCTAAGGATGAACTTCAACAAGCTTTGGAAGGTTCTGACTTAGTTTTTATTGCTGCAGGCATGGGAGGAGGTACTGGTACAGGTGCAGCTCCAGTTGTTGCTGAGGTTGCAAAACAAAGTGGTGCCTTAACTGTAGGAATAGTTACAAAGCCGTTTTCTTTTGAAGGCAAAAGGAGAATGAGGCAAGCAGAAGAAGGTATTGCAAGACTAGCTGAAAATGTTGACACACTGATTGTTATTCCAAATGATCGATTAAAAGAAGTTACGGGAGGTGCTTCGATTCAAGAAGCCTTCAGAAACGCTGATGATGTTTTAAGAATGGGTGTTAAAGGCATTAGTGAAATAATCACTTGCCCAGGTGAAGTTAATGTTGATTTTGCTGATGTTCGATCTGTAATGACTGAAGCTGGGACAGCTCTTCTAGGTATGGGTATTGGTTCGGGGAGATCTAGAGCGCTAGAAGCAGCCCAAGCGGCGATGAATAGCCCATTACTAGAGGCAGGAAGAATTGATGGGGCCAAAGGTTGTGTTATTAACATCACTGGAGGTAAAGATTTAACTCTTGACGATGTAACCGCAGTTGGAGAAGTTATAAGTGATGTAGTAGCTCAAGATGCAAATATAATCGTAGGTACAGCTGTTGATGAATCAATGGAAGGGGAGGTACAAGTAACTGTTATTGCAACAGGTTTCGAAACCAACCAACCATTAAAGCAACAAAGTTTAAAAAACAGATTATCTAATCAACCTTTTTATAATGTTTCCGATAATAAAGACACAGGAGCCAATATCCCAGAATTTTTAAGATTAAGGCAGAATAAAAAAAATATCGAATAATCGTTAGATTGGAGTGACTCGGTTATCTCGCCTGCCTCAAGCATCCCTTGTGGCTGCTACCTTCCGATCCTGACCAGGTTTGGGTGTTAAAACCGCGAAAGGCCGAGTCAAAATTATACTAGCAATTTTTGATAAAAAAAGATACATAACTCTTATGTTGCCATCAGAACTCGTTAAATATAAAAAAAATTCTCAAAAAATCATTGCATTAACTGCTTGGGACTCCATATCAGGTTCTCTAGCTGAGCAATCAGGAGCAGATATTGTTCTAGTAGGAGACTCTTTAGCAATGGTGTGTTTAGGATACAAATCCACATTACCAGTAACTTTAGAGAATATGATTTATCACACAAATGCAGTTTCAAGAGGGTTCAGCAGAGAAATAGAAGAACATTCCTTATTAGTTTGTGATATGCCTTTTCTAACTTATCAATGCGGAGAAGATAAGGCAGTGGAATATGCCGGGAAAATAATTAAGAACACCTATGCAAAGGCAGTAAAAATTGAAGGTGCTGAACCAGAGGTCCAAACTGTTATTTCAAGGCTAATAAGAATGGGGATTCCTGTCATGGGGCATTTAGGACTTACACCACAGAGTTATTTAAATCTAGGATTAAAAAAACAAGGGCTCAAGAAAGAAAGTTACGAAAAAATCAAAAGAGATGCTTTATCACTAGAAAAATTGGGATGCTTTTCTATAGTTTTGGAGCATATTCCGGAATTACTTGCTAAAGAAATTCAAACCGATTTAGAAATACCGACAATAGGAATAGGTGCAGGCGTCTTTTGTGATGGTCAGGTAAGAGTTACGGCTGATTTATTAGGCCTAAGTGATAAGCAGCCTCCATTTTGTAAACCAATTGTTGATGGGAAAAAATATTTTGGTGAAAAACTTAAAGAGTGGGTAACTTCTGAAAGGCTTAGTTAACTTTGTCCCACCATCTAAACATTGAGACAAGAATTTGATTGCTTAATTCCATACCTTTTGGATCACTCAAAAAAAATCTATTACCTCTTTTAATTAGAAGACCACTTTCTAAGAATCTTTCCCATTCTTTTAATAATTTTTTTAAAGCTATTTCAGACTTTTTTTTATCCCAATTGTGTTCGTTTATCAATTTATAAATATTCACACCCTCTTTAAGTCTCATTCCTAACATGATTTTCTCATCTAATTCTTTATAAATATTTTCTTTATTTTCTAGAGAAGTCTCTAATTTAATTTCGCATTGCTCAGCTACCCACTTTTTATAGTCTTTACTAATTCTTGGTCTTGTAAACTTTTCCCCCCAAGGAGAACTTGTAGAGCCTTGTCCAAAACTCCACCATCCTAGACCAGTCCAATAAACTCTATTATGCCTTGATTGATGACCAGGGAGAGCATAATTAGAAATTTCATATCTTGAATAACCTGATGCTTTTAAAATAAAATGTGTCAGTTCACTATTTTTAAAAGATTCATCATCATTCGGTAATGATAGTTTGCCTAAATCAACTAATTTTTTAAAAACTGTTCCATTTTCAATACTTAAATCATAAATTGATATGTGTGGAGGGCAGAACTTTAACGATTTTTCTAAATCTTCTTGCCATTCTTTAAAACCACTACTTGGTAAATTTTGAATCAGATCTAAACTCCAACTTTTTATGAGACCATAATCATGTGCTCTCTTTAGCCAAGAACAAGATTTTTCAACATCTTCACCACAATGTCTTCTTCCCGCTTGATCAAGTATCTGATTATTAAAACTTTGAGCACCAAGACTAAATCTATTAATTCCGGCTTTTATAAAGCCATGAAGATCACCTTCATTAAAACTAGCTGGATCAACTTCCATTGTAATTTCAGCACCATAGTCAATTCTGTAATTCTCCTTAAAAAGATTTATTAAATGTTCGATCTGAATAGGATCTAAAATTGAAGGAGTTCCTCCACCAAAATAAATTGTTGAAAGAGGAGTTTTATGTTTGATTGACAATATTTCTTTATCTAAATAGGTCAAATATTCTTTTACAGTATTACTTCCATAGCCATTTAAACTTTCAATATTGTTACCTAGAGGTACAACTGCAAAATCACAGTAGAAGCATCTTCTATGGCAAAAAGGTATATGTACGTAAGCACTTCTTGGAAACTTATTCATAATATAAATAAATTTTTAGGCTAAAAAAAATCTAGTTAGGGGTTTAAAAAATAAAATATTTATTTACTCAATTAATAAACCCTAGTAGATTGTATATATGACAGATATTTTAGTACTAATTTTATTTGTATTGTCTGGAGCAGCATCTGGATGGCTTGGGGTTGATCTTTTACCAGTAGACATACTTAAACAAGTCTCAAATATTGAAGGTTTTAGGGTTGTACTAGCAATTATAGGATTTTTTGTTGGATTAGCAGCAGGCTTCGTATTCCTGCAGCTTAGAAAGACATTTCTTGATCAAATACGCACAATGCCCACTGATCTACTCATCAGTAGATCAGTAGGGTTAATTTTAGGATTACTTGTTGCTAATTTACTACTAGCGCCAATATTGTTAATTCCATTTCCAAGAGAAGTATTTTTTGCAAAACCATTAGCAGCTATTCTTAGTAATTTTTTCTTTGGGGCACTTGGTTATAAATTAGCTGATACACATGGAAGAACACTTTTAAGATTGTTTAACCCAAATAATACTGATGCATATCTAGTTAATGAAGGTATACTTCCAGCCGCAAGCCCAAAGATTCTTGATACAAGTGTAATTATAGATGGAAGAATTAATGGTTTATTGAGCTGCGGCTTACTTGAGGGACAATTAATTGTCGCTCAAAGTGTAATTGACGAGCTACAAACTTTGGCTGACTCTAGTAGTAATGAGAAAAGAGCTAAAGGGAGAAGAGGACTTAAATTATTGAAAGAACTAAGAGAACTTTACGGAAGAAGACTTGTTATAAATCCAACAAAATATGAGGGGAACGGAGTAGATGAAAAACTTCTAAGAATATCTGAAGATATGGCAGGTACGTTAATTACTGCAGATTATAATCTCTCTCAGATTGCGGAAGTAAAGGAATTAAAAGTTATGAATTTGAGCGATTTAGTGATTGCTTTGAGGCCAGAAGTACAACCCGGGGAATCACTTAATATTAAAATTGTTAGAGAGGGAAAAGAAAAAATGCAAGGGATTGGATATTTAGATGACGGCACAATGGTAGTTATTGATGATGCAAAGAAATTTGTTGGAGATAGATTGGACATAGTTATAACTGGTGCATTGCAAACACCAACAGGAAGAATGGTATTTGGAAAACTGATAAATGATCCTGAGTCAAACAAATCTTTTAAATCAACAGCGACACAGGGCTAAATCTAGCTAGAATCATTCCAGTATTTATTTTGTGGAACATATGACTGTATCTGCTCCTTATTATGGCGAAAATACCGCTATGAGGACTCCGCCCCCAGATTTACCTTCTCTTCTTTTAAAGGAAAGAATTGTCTATCTTGGATTGCCGTTATTTTCAGATGATGACGCTAAAAGGCAATTAGGAATGGATGTTACTGAGCTCATTATTGCTCAACTCCTTTATCTAGAGTTTGATGATCCTGATAAACCTATCTACTTTTATATCAATTCAACAGGTACTAGTTGGTACACTGGAGATGCTGTTGGTTTTGAAACAGAAGCTTTCGCCATCTGCGATACTATCAACTACATCAAACCACCTATTCATACAATTTGTATTGGACAAGCCATGGGTACAGCAGCAGTTATCCTATCTTCTGGGACAAAAGGTCATAGAGCAGCTCTCCCGCATGCTTCTATTGTTCTCCACCAACCTATTAGTGGCGCAAGAGGGCAAGCAACCGATATCCAGATAAGAGCCGAAGAAGTGTTAAAAAATAAAAAATCAATGCTTGAGATATTATCACGCAACACTGGGAAAAGTATTGAAGATCTCTCCAAAGACTCTGACAGGATGAGTTATCTAAATCCTCAAGAAGCTTTAGATTACGGAGTAATCGATAGAATACTTACAAGTCAAAAAGATTTGCCAAATAAAATTTAACTCTTACTTTTAATTAACTATTTTTCTAAAATTATGCCAATAGGAACTCCAAGCGTGCCTTATAGACTTCCAGGAAGTCAATATGAAAGATGGGTAGACATTTATACAAGATTAGGTGTAGAAAGAATTTTATTTCTCGGACAAGAAGTCAATGATGGCATTGCTAATAGCCTTGTTGCTCAAATGCTTTACCTCGATTCTGATGATAATACAAAACCTATTTATCTTTATATAAATAGTCCGGGGGGATCCGTTACTGCTGGATTAGCGATATATGACACTATCAAATACGTAAAAAGTGACGTAGTTACTATATGTGTTGGGCTAGCAGCCTCTATGGGAGCATTTTTATTAGGAGCTGGGACTAAGGGTAAAAGAGTTGCTCTTCCTCACAGTAGAATCATGATTCATCAACCATTAGGGGGCACCTCACAACGTCAGGCGAGTGATATTGAGATAGAAGCTCGAGAAATACTTAGAATCAAAGATATGTTGAACAAATCCATGGCAGATATGACTGGTCAATCTTTCGAAAAAATAGAGAAAGATACAGACAGAGATTATTTTCTTAGTGCTGAAGAAGCTAAAAACTATGGACTTATCGATAGAGTAATTTCACACCCAAGTGAGGCAAATTAGATCAAATATACGAAAATAATATTTAAATATTAATTTTTAAATGAGCAATTATATGGTTTATTTACACATTTAATGTCTAAAATAATAACTATCAAAAGTTAAGAAACTACAACTAATGACACAACTCTTTTATGACACGGATGCTGACTTAAGTCTATTAAATAATAAAACAATTGCAATAATAGGTTATGGTTCACAAGGTCATGCACATGCTTTAAATCTTAAAGACAGTGGAATGGATGTAATTGTTGGTTTATATAAAGGTAGTAAATCAGAAAGCAAAGCTATTAATGATGGTTTAGAAGTATTTACTGTTTCTGAGGCTTGTGAAAAAGCTGATTGGATTATGATATTGCTTCCCGATGAGTTCCAAAAAGATGTTTATATTAAAGAGATCGAACCAAATTTAAAAGAGGGGAAGATATTAAGTTTTGCTCATGGATTTAATATTAGATTCGGCCTCATAAAACCACCCAGTTTTGTCGATGTTGTGATGATTGCGCCAAAAGGCCCCGGTCACACTGTTAGATGGGAATATCAGAATGGCCAGGGAGTGCCTGCTCTTTTCGCAGTAGAACAGGATTATTCGAGCAATGCGAGATCATTAGCCATGGCTTATGCCAAGGGTATTGGAGGTACAAGAGCTGGGATTCTTGAAACAAATTTCAAAGAAGAAACTGAAACTGATCTATTTGGTGAACAAGCTGTTCTCTGTGGTGGTCTATCAGAACTTGTTAAGTCAGGATTTGAAACTCTCGTTGAGGCAGGATATCAACCCGAACTTGCATATTTCGAGTGTTTACACGAAGTGAAGCTAATTGTAGATCTAATGGTCAAGGGAGGTTTATCACAAATGAGAGATTCAATTTCAAATACCGCAGAATATGGTGATTATGTAAGCGGTAAAAGACTTATAAATAGTGATACGAAAAAAGAAATGCAGAAAATATTAAAAGATATCCAAGATGGCACTTTCGCTAAGAACTTTGTAGAAGAGTGTGATAGGGATAAACCATTAATGACTAAATTAAGAGCAGAAAATTCGCAACATGAGATAGAAAAAGTTGGGAAAGGTCTTCGTGCAATGTTCAGTTGGCTGAAATAAATTTATTTTATATATTTATTGGATCGATTGGTTTTGATCTTTTAATTGGTGATCCAAGATTTATCATCCATCCTGTTCAAATAATAGGGTTCTATATTAAAAAAATAACTAATTTTTTTATTCATCATTTCAAGGGAAACAAGAGAATACTATTTTGGGGAGGTTTATTTATTGCATTATCTTCCATTGGAATAAGCTTTGAGATCGGGAAATTAATTGAATTAGTATTTCTGCAATCAAAAAGTAATTTAATTTCTGGAATATTAATTTTCTTTGGTTTATCAAGTTGTTTGGCATCAAAAAGTCTTATTTCAAGCGTAAAAGAAATTTCTGACCTAATTAATAGCAGTGGGACTGATTCAAAAACTGAAAAATTAGTTAGAGAAAAAGTTCAAAGAATTGTAAGTAGAGATGTAAGCACATCTTCGTTAGAGCATCTCATGAGATCAAGTAGTGAGAGTCTTACTGAAAATTCAGTGGATGGGATTTTTGGACCACTTTTTTGGATATTTATAGGATTAGTTTTTATGAAATTTTCAATTTTTCTCCCAGGACCTTTATCTCTTGGCTTTTCATATAAAACTATAAGTACTTTAGATTCAATGATCGGCTATAAATATGATCACTATAAATTTCTAGGTTTTTTTAGTGCAAAAATTGAAGATTATTCAACTTTCCTTCCAAGTAGATTAGTCTTATTAACATTGCCTTTGGTTAGCTTTAAGATAAATCAATATATTTCTATCGTTAAAAAAAGTTACTTTGAAGGCAGTAAATACGATTCCCCAAACTCTGGAATTTCTGAAGCGATTTTTGCTTATACTTCCAATATAAAGTTAGGGGGCAAAAGTAAATATAATAATCAAATTGTTGAAAAACCTGTTATTAATTCACATGGTGATATTTGCACAAAAGAAAAAATAAATCTTATTTGTCAACTAATTTACAGACTTCAATTATTGTGGATATTATTTTTTACGCTAATTTTCTTCAATATTTAAGTTTATATTCAATAAAATTTGTTTAAAATAGCTATTACTAATATAAACATTTTTCATGAAAGAAGAAATTCCTAAAATAGAAAATAAAAATGAGAATTCAGATAATACCTCTACTGAAAATCTAAATCAAGATATAAATAATAAATCTTCTGATAGTGAATATTCTAAGTGGGTTGATAATCAAGGTGATGAAGTTAAAAATGTTTTTGGATTTAATAGTAGTGCCGAACTTGTAAATGGTAGAGCTGCTATGGTTGGGTTCTTTATGCTTTTATTAACCGAATTAGTTTTAAAAGGGAGACCTGTAACCTCCTCAATCTTTGGTATAAATTAAAAATGGAAGACAAAAAAACTAATCCAATAAAAATTTTCCTCTACATCTCAGTTTGGGTAATAATTTGGGGAACGTTTGGTTCCCTCGTAGATTATCCTCTCTATAAAAATAATATCTATTTAGAAGGGAGCGTATATCAATATCTTACTTTTACAATCACCGCAATCATTTCATTTTTGATTGCCAAATTCTTTTATAAAAAATTTAAGTTATAAAAACTTATACCTAAATCTCTTCATTATTTTTGCTGGTTCAGAACTATCTTGAGTTTCATAGAGTATCCACTGATGAGTTTCAGTATCATGATCACAACCTAAATTTCCAGATTGGGAAGGGAAATTGGACATAGATGAATGACATAATTGATCAGCCTCAAAAGCAGAATCGTAACCTGTTAAAAAGTATATTAAAAATCCAATAACTATTAGCGATAGAACCACTTGAAAAAATAGGCTTACTATCTTCATGAATTTCCTGTCAAAATCTAAATATATCACTTCTGAAAATATTTAGATCTAAAAATTAAGCTTATCGCCCAACATTAAAAATAAAGTCATGAAATTTCGGATTATTAAGATACAAAATAACAAGAAGAACTAAAACCACATTTAAACCTAATACTGTTATCCCAAATATATTTATCTGTTTTTTACCCGGTAAGGTATAAGTAAACTTTTTTCCTTTAAGAAAAGCAGCTAATCCTTTTTTCTCTTTTTTTACTTCCTTAATAGACTTATCATTTTTAACTTCACTTTCAGAAAACCCTTTTACCATTTCAACCTAAATAACAACTCAATAATATTATAAATTTAAAATAATTCTCAAGAATTAACAATTTTTAATCACATATGGAATCATAATAGCTTTCTTATTTTTCTTTGACTTTTTAAAGTAATAAGCTTCAATAAGTTCCGTCTGTAAACCCAAAAGGCTTCCCTGACATTTATATCTATTTTGATCAGACTCTAATAACTGTATTTTCTCAATTTCGAAAAATAAGTGACTACACTTCTTATAGCGAAAATCTTTTAAACATTCACTAGATTTTTTTAAAATCTCCCTTTTAGTCATTAACTGTTCAGCGACACAATGATTTGGTAATAAGAAAAACAAAAGTGTTGAGAAACTGATAAATTTCTTATAACTAAAAAGAGTCAAAAATTTAAAATCCCCCCACATAAAAATCATGTTAATAATATTAAAAAAATAATTAATCCTTTTTTCTAAAAAAAAAGGTGCTCCTTTTGAGCACCTTTAATAAGGACAAATTAAGCTATTAAAATATTAGCCTTGAACTCTATCCTTAAAAAGTTTTCCTGCTGAAAATGTTGGAACTCTTTTAGCAGGAATCGCTATTTTTTCACCTGTCTTTGGGTTTAAGCCCTGTCTAGCAGAGCGGTCCCTTGGTTCAAAAGAACCAAATCCTAGTATGGAGACTTTTTTGCCTTCCACTACTGAATCAACAATCGTTTCAATAGCTGCATCAACAACTAAAGATACATCTGTTTTTGTGAGCTCAGTACGAGCAGCTACAAGATTTACTAAATCAGCTTTGTTCATTGAATTGTTTGTATAGCAGAGATTTGAAAGACAAGAGTTTTGAAATCAAGTCTAATTACCTCGAACTTGCATATCATATGGAGCAAACACGAATACGGCAACCGAAAATGCCGGTGGCGCAAAGCTTTATACAAAATTTAATGACATTTTTAGCAATTCAAAAATATAATTTAGATCTAAAACTTTAATAATGACAAAAGTGATCAAGCCTAATTATCAATGCAGAAGTATTGCAATAACTGCTTTTCCCGGGAAAGTTTATTCTCTAATAATTGAAAGAATTAAATTTAAAAGTAATTAATTAAAGAATTTCAAATATTTATTATTTTTTATTAACTTTCAGATATATTTCCTTCTCAGCACATGAGGAAACATTATTTCTACTTCAAAATCAAAAAATTCAGTAACATCGCAATGTTTGAACTAAGGAATTAAACATAAAAAAAAGAGGGGAAAGATCTTTTAACAATCTTATTAAGAACTTTATATTTAAAATATTGATGAGTGAAACATCAAATTTGATTTTTTTTTTAAACTTTGGACTTATGATTCAGATGTCTGGATAATTTTATTAAATTTGTTCATTCATAAAAATATCAAAGAAATAACGACACAGTGAATGATATAAAGCTTGGGAACCCATTGCCTCTAGGAAGTTCAATAACATCAAAAGGAGTCAATTTCTCTTTAATAGCTACAAACGCAGAATATATAGAAATTTTAGTATTTGAGAAAGAAGATTCAGTTGCTCCAAAAGCAATCTTCAAATTAGATCAAAATCATAAGACTGGGCCTTACTGGCATGCGGAAATAAACGATCTCAAGGAAGGATCTATCTACGCCTTCAGAATAAAGCAGAAGGTAAACGAGCCTAATAAAGATTATTCTAAAACAGTTTTAATTGATCCTTGTTCAAGAGGCATTACAGGATGGAGTAAATACTCTAGAAAAAATGCGCTAAATAATTTTGATAACATGGATTCATGTCTCAAAAGTGTTGTTTGTGATAGGAAAGTTTTTAATTTTAAAAATTTCCCTAGA
Organism: Prochlorococcus marinus str. MIT 9515; assembly: GCF_000015665.1. Lineage (NCBI taxonomy): Bacteria > Bacillati > Cyanobacteriota > Cyanophyceae > Synechococcales > Prochlorococcaceae > Prochlorococcus > Prochlorococcus marinus. The sequence continues at coordinate 1,318,250 of NC_008817.1, forward strand.
CCAAAACACTCTTGGGAAGAAACAATAATTTATGAGCTCCATATCAAAGCATTTACTCAATCCTCTAATGAAGATGAAAGTTGCTTTAAAAAATTTTTAAAAAAAATTCCATATCTAAAAGAACTTGGCATAACAAGTATTGAATTACTTCCAGTATTTTGTTTTGACCCAAATGATGCTCCTAATGGATTAGAAAATTTTTGGGGTTATAGTCCTATTAACTGGTTTACTCCTCATTTTCAATATCTTTCAAATAAATCTGCCGAACAAAATAGAGAAGAATTTAGAAAATTTGTGGAAGAATGCCATAAAGAAAATATTGAGGTTATTTTAGATGTGGTATACAACCATACCTCTGAAGGCGATTCCGGGGGGCCAGCAATATCTTGGAAAGGAATAGATGAAAATCTTTACTATTTCATCGATAAAGATAAAAATTATCAGGATGTTACTGGTTGTGGCAATACAATTGCAGCAAATAGAGGGTTAGTTAGAAAATTAATAATAGAGTCATTAAAGTGCTGGGCAAATGAATTTGGCGTTGATGGTTTTAGATTTGATTTAGGAATTGCCTTATCTAGAGGAGAAGATCTTGTCCCACTTGATAATCCACCAATTTTTGAAGATATTGAATGTGAGCCTGAACTTGCCGATATAAAACTAATTAGTGAGCCTTGGGATTGTGGAGGATTATACAAATTAAATAATTTCCCTTCAAAGAAAACGTTTACATGGAACGGTCATTTCAGAGATGATTTAAGAAGATTTTGGAGAGGGGATAAAGATTCGGCTTGGAATATGAGTGACAAAATCAAAGGCAGTCCATCACATTACAAAGAGAATATTTCTTTCCCAAAGTCTATTAATTTCATAACTTCTCACGATGGATTTACACTAAAAGATTTAGTTTCTTTTAATAAAAAGCATAATTTTGCAAATAAAGAACAAAATAGAGATGGAGATAACCACAACAATTCATGGAATCATGGAGTGGAAGGACCTACATCAAACTTATTTATTAAAAAATTAAGAAAGCGGCAACAAAAAAATTTCCTTTTAAGTTTATTAATCTCAAAAGGAGTCCCTATGATACTAATGGGTGATGAAATCGGAAGATCTCAGGGCGGTAATAACAATTCTTGGTGCCAAAATAATTCCTTGGGTTGGATGAATTGGGATGAAAGCCAACAAGATTTAGAGTTATTAACTTATCTTAAATATCTAATAAAAATCAGAAAAAAATTTATTAAATTTTTTAATCCTATCTCTCCACAAAATAGAAAAGATATTGATAATTTAGTTAATTACTACTGGCATGGTGCAAAGTTAGAAAGCCCAGATTGGAGTAGCTGGTCACATACAATTGCTTTTAGTATGAATAAAGGTAAAAATAATCCTTTAATATGGGCAGGCCTAAATGCATATACAAAAAGTATTGATTTTCACCTGCCAGAATCTAAAAGCAAATGGCTTAAAGTTGTTGATACTAACGAGTCTGGAACTATCATGCCTATTCCCCTAGAACATAAATCTATTACAGTAGAAAATAGGAGCTCTGTATTAATTATTTCAGAAGAAGTATTTGGAACAAAAAATATTATATTCTAAAAGCGGGCGGCGGGAATCGAACCCGCATCTTCAGCTTGGAAGGCTGAGGTTTTACCACTAAACCACGCCCGCAATAAGTAATAGAATTACATTTGCAATAATACATTATCAAACAATCAACAAACAAAAAAGATTGGAAAATTCACACTCAAAAAATATAACAGGATCAAGAACAAGATTAATGCTCTCTTATGGACTTGGAGATGCTGGTACAGGCTTAGCAGCCACACAATTTGGATTCTTTCTCTTTAGGTTCTTTATTTGTTCGGCAGGTTTACCAGTTTTAATTGCGGGTTCATTATTAATGTTGATAAAGATATGGGATGCGATAAATGATCCATTAATTGGATGGTTAAGTGATAGGACAAAATCTAAATGGGGACCAAGAATACCTTGGATGCTTGTTGCAGCTTTACCTCTTGGGCTTTCTTTAGCGGCAATATGGTGGATACCTGCAGGTTCTGTCATAAACAAAACACTTTATTATACTTTAATTTCAATAATCGTAATGACTGCTTATACAAGCATCAATCTTCCTTTCGCCGCTTTATCTACTGAAATTTCAGAAAAAACTTCAATCAGAACTAGATTAAATGCCGCGAGATTTACTGGATCAATAATAGCTGGTTTAACTGGATTAATAATAGCTGGAGTGGTTTTAAATTCAAAAGGATTGGCTAATAACGAATATTTCTTAATGGGTAAAATCAGTGGGTTTATAGCGGTAACAACAACCTTAATATCTTGTTGGGGATTAGCTCCATATGCCAAAAAAGCTAGGAAACCATCTGGGAAGGTCGAACCAATTAAACTCCAATTTAAAAGAATATTTAATAATAAAAAATTTCTCAAAGTGATTTCTTTATATATTTTACTTTGGTGCGCCTTACAGTTAATGCAAACAGTTGCCTTAATTTATGTAGAAGATGTACTGAATGTGCCTTCAGAAATTGCTAACTGGGTTCCAATACCCTTCCAAATAAGTGCATTATTAGGATTACAAATATGGGCAAGAGTTTCAAATAAATTAAACAGAATTTCAGCTTTTAACTATGGGGCAATTATTTGGATAGTTTCATGTACAGCAGCATTATTTTTACCTTCTTTATCCAAAGTTTCATCTTTGGGAGATGGTGTATTTCTAAATACTAATAACTTTATTCTATTTATAGTTTTAATTATCATTATTTGTCTAATTGGTATAGGTGCTTCAACTGCTTACCTAATTCCATGGTCACTTCTTCCTGATGCGATAGATGAAGATCCAGAAAAACCAGCAGGACTATATACCGCTTGGATGGTTCTTATTCAGAAAATTGGTATTGGTCTAAGTGTTCAAATACTAGGCTTATTACTATACATATCTGGTTATCAATCATGCATTGTCGACAATTCCAGTTTTAATATTATTGAACAATCATCTTTAGCTCAATTAACCATAAGATTATGCATTGGTTTTATACCTTCTTTATTAGTAATTACTGGAGTACTTATAATGCGAAAATGGGATCAAAAATTATTGCCCAACTAATATAAATATATGTATTATCCAAAATTTTTTAAAAGACTTGTAAACAGCCTCATAATTGGAGGGCAAGCAATTAATTATATTTTCAAAGGGAAAATTTCCAAAAATGACCTTTTTGAACAACTGATGGAATCAGGCCCTGGAAGTTTATTAATTGTATTAATAACAGGTGTCGCTGCTGGTACAGTTTTTAATATTCAAGTCGCTTCTCAGTTAACAAGCATGGGGGTTTCAAGTGAAATAGGCGGCTTGCTAGCTGTAGGAATGGCAAGAGAAATGGCTCCTCTTCTAACAGCCACTTTAATGACAGGCAAAGTAGCCACTGCCTATGCAGCCCAACTTGGAACCATGAAAGTTACTGAACAAATAGAAGCTATAACAATGTTAAGAACTGAACCAATTCAATATTTAGTAGTTCCAAGATTACTTTCCATGATAATTATGTCACCAATACAATGTCTTTTATTTTTATCAGTTGCTTTATGGAGTGGCCAAATCTGGAGCACAATTTTTTATAACGTTCCCCCCTCAGTTTTTTGGACTTCTGTACGTTCTGGTAATGTAAGTTTAAGCAGTTCAGACTTATCCTCTATGATAATAAAATCCGTAGTATTCGGATTATTAATATCAATTATTGCTTGTGGATATGGCCTTACTACAAAAGGAGGACCCAAAGAAGTCGGGACAAGTACAACAGGTGCAGTTGTAATGACTCTTGTTACTGTATCTTTAATGGATGTAGTACTAACACAAATATTATTTGGATAAATCTATGTTTAATACTAAATCAAAGATGCAAGAACCAGTAACAATCTCACCATCATTTCAATTACCAATAATCCTTATAATTTTGAGTTTTATGCTCCTATTTCTAAATATTGGTTATTGGCCAACAATAGTATTTGCTTCGTTTAGCTTTTTTTTACTGCTTCAATCATTCACCTTAAGAATAAAAATTACGGATGAAGATTTCGTTGTTTTGCAACTAGGAAAAGAAATTAGGACATTTCCATTTAAAAATTGGATCTCTTGGAAATTCTTTTTCCCCATAATCCCTGGTATTTTTTACTTTAGAGAAAAGTCTAGTCCTCATTTATTACCTATACTATTTAATCCACAACAATTAAAAAGTGAACTTATAAAGAAAGTTGAATCTCTGGAAATTAAAAACCTTGAAAACTAAATTTTTGATTAAACACCATTTTATTTAAATGACTAATACCAAAGTTTCTAATAATAATCCTGAAAAGGAACCAATAATTAATAAATCGATTACAAAAACAAATGCTGATCCAAATATCAAAAATAAAACGACTCAAAGTAGAAAGGTTGATTCGGTAAGCAAAAAAAGCAATAAATCTCTAGATGATATTTCTAATGAAATCTTTAGCGAGCTTATTTCAAAAAAAATCTCTTTACTTAGAGAAATAAAAGAGTTAGAAACAAAAAAAAATGAATTAGACAAAGAAATAGAATCAAATTTTAAGGGGCAATCAGATAATATAGCCAAAAGAGTAAAGGGATTCCAAGAATATTTAACCGGCTCTTTACAGAACCTCTCACAAAATGTTGAAAAACTGGAATTAGTATCACAACCGATAGTTGTTAAGCCTTCTCCTCTTGATGAGAAAAAAGAAGTTTCAAACAAAAATGAATTTATTAGTATTCCTGCTTTATCTGAAACATTTAAACCCGATGAAAAAATAATTAGAAATTGTTTATCAACTTTTACTGAACAGCCTGATTTTTATTCAGAACCTTGGAAATTAAGACGAAGCCTTGATTCCTCAGATATAGAAGTAATGAACGATTGGTTCTTTAATATGGGTGGGAGAGGTTCATTAGAAAGTAGAGGTTCAAGACAAAAAAATGCTTTATTGTCTGCTGGATTAATAGCTATTCTTGGTGAATTATATGGCGATCAGTTTCAGACTTTAATTTTAGCTTCTGAACCTGAAAGATTAGGAGAATGGAGAAGAATTTTACAAGATTCCTTGGGTCTTACAAGAGATGATTTTGGACCTAATAGTGGCATTGTCCTTTTTGAGAGGTCTGAAGGCGTTATTGAAAGAGCTGATAGATTAGAGGCCAATGAGGAATTACCATTCATTATTGTCGATGCCGCTGAAACATCTGTAGAAATTCCAATTCTTCAATTTCCATTATGGCTTGCCTTTGAGGGCTCAAATGATGAAATATATGATGATCTAGAACTAAACTAAAATCTATGACAATTATTATTATCGTTCTCAGTTATTTTTTAGGATCAATTCCAACAGGATTTTTATTTGGAAAATTTCTAAAAAATATAGATTTAAGACTTATTGGGTCTGGATCTACAGGAGCAACTAATGTTTTAAGAAACGTGGGCAAATGGCCTGCTTTTTTCGTTTTTATTATTGATGTAGGCAAAGGTCTTCTTGCGGTGAAACTTTCTCAAAGTTATACAAATCAACACTTATTTGAAGTTTTGGCAGGAATTTCTGCTGTTTCCGGACATATATGGCCAATATGGTTAAAAGGAAAAGGTGGTAAGGCTGTAGCCACTGGATTAGGAATGTTTATCGCTCTTTCATGGAAGGTAGGATTTGCATCTTTGGGAATTTTTTTAATAATTCTTTCAAAATCTAAGATAGTCTCTTTATCAAGTATTTTAGCTGCATTTTTTTTACCGCTTTTCATGTTTTTGGATATCGGAGTAACTAATCATCCTTACTTCTTAATTAGTTTAGTTGTATCAATATTAGTTATTTTGAAGCATAGAACAAATATCAGACGTCTTATTAAAGGAGAAGAATCAAAGATTAATAGCCTTAATAAATAGAATTACAGATATCTAAAAAAACCTTATTAGGATCTTTAGCTTTTGAAATAGCTCTTCCAATAACCAATCTAGAAGCTCCATTTTTTAACGCTTCATAGGGAGTCATTATTCTATTCTGATCATCTTTATTTTGAGTCTTAGTTCTTATACCAGGTGTAATCAACTCGAAATTATTTTTATAAATTGATCTCAATCTTTTTGCCTCCCATGGGGAACAAACGCATCCATCTAATCCTGCATCAAAACATAATTTTGCGAGCCTAACAACATTCTCTTCAATAGAGTTCTTCCTATCAAGATCATTTCTAAATTCTTCACTAGAGAAACTAGTTAAAACAGTTATACCTACAATATTGGGAGGATTCACACTAGCTAAATTTGCTCCATCTAAAGATGCATTTTTTGATGAGGTGAGTGCTTTATAACCTGAAGAAGCGTGAACAGATATAATATCAACTCCTAATTTGGAAACCTCATAACAAGCAGCCTCCATAGTATTTGGAATATCGTGAAATTTAAGATCTAAAAAAATTTTTTTATTTAAATCTTTCAAAAATTTTATTACATTAGGGCCTTCCCTTGTAAACAGTTCTAATCCAACTTTTACCCATTTAATATTGGGACATCTCTCAAGAAATAATTTTGCTTCTTGAATATTTAATCCGTCAATAGCTAATATTATTTTATCTTCTAAATTAATTTTGTTCATTTAAAATCAATTCTCAAATCTTTTAATTATTTTTTTGCCAATTTGCAAAATTTTACCTTTTAAAGCTTCTTTCGAATCAAAAACAAGGTCTGGATTTACTAATTTATTACTATCAATTTTCACACCACCACCTTTAATAGATCTTTTTGATTCACTGCTTGATTTAAATAAATTTAATGAGCTAAGCAAATAAAAAAGCTTTACAGGAAATACTATCTCTTTTAAAGAAATTATTGGAATATCTCCAACTTTTTCTTTAAGGCCTAGAAAAATTTTTTCACAATTAGATTGTGCTTTTAATGCTTCTTTCTTCCCATGGTACAAAGATGTAACTTCCAAAGCCATAAGTCTTTGTAAATCTCGAGGATTGGTTTCTTTAATGAAACTTAAATCTAATTCTGTAAGCAATTCGAAATATGATGGAATAAGTTGATCAGGTACTTTTTCTAATTTTGAATACATAGATAGTGAATCCTCGCTCAAGCCAACAGTATTGAATTCTGATTTACTCATTTTTTTAATTCCATCTAAGCCAGTTAAAATCGGTAGCAATATTCCATATTGAGGTTCTTTTTTAAAGTGCCTTTGCAAATCCCTTCCTATGGCAATATTAAATTTCTGATCAGTTCCACCTAGTTCAATATCCGAATTCACGATCACTGAATCATAGCCTTGTAGTAATGGGTATAGAAATTCATGTAATGCAATTGGGGTTTGATCGTTATATCTTTTATTAAATTCTTCCTTAGCAAGCATTTGGCTAACTGTAGATCTTCCCATTAGTTCAATAATTGAATTAAGGTCTAGATTTTTTAACCATTCGCTATTGTATCTAATTTCTATCCTATCTTCTGATTCAAAATCCAAAATAGATTTATCAGAAGATTTACCCATACCAAGTTGATTCAAATAAGTTTTTGAGTTTTCTTTAACCTCTTCTTCGGATAATTGAACTCTTGTTTTGTTTTTTCCTGTTGGATCTCCTATTTGTGCAGTAAAATCTCCAATTATTAGTACCGCTACATGACCATTATCTTGGAATGCTCTAAGTTTTCTGAATAAAATGCTATGACCAAGATGAATATCAGTTCCAGTTGGATCAATACCAAGTTTTACTCTTAATTTTTTTTTATTTTTATTTGCCTCATCAATTTTATATGCAAGTGTTTGATCAAAGTTTTTGAGTGGGAATGATTCTTCTATTCCCCTCGTGAGCCATTTTGGCAATTCAAATTTATCTACCATGAAAATTTCAATTTTAGGAAGTTAAGAAGACTTATCAAGCTCTTCCTTCATTCTTATCAATGTTTTGTTCATTTGATCAAACATTTGATCAGGAGTAATACCAAATTGACTTAATTGTGTTTTTAATTGTTCTACAGTCATTTTAGCTTGAAAATCTTCTGATAATTCAAATCTTTTCATAAAAACTTTATAACGCTCCATAAGTGATTCCATTTTTTTTATAAACATTTTTTTTCCTTCTCTATCAAATTTTCCATAATCAGAACCAAGTTTCATCAGTTCTTGATAATCTGTAAAAAGCTTTTTAGCTTCTTCTTGAACTATATCTGACTCGAAAAAGCTCATTTTTTATTTTAATTTCATCAATAGTTTACTTCTATACCAAGATAACAAGAATCTTGTTGATTGATTATAAGATTAATAAAATTTTAGTTTATAAATAATTCTATGTATAATTTTGATTCAGAATTAAAATTCTTAGACGCAATAAATAAATTTGGAAAACTCTAATAACAAAAAAATTTCTAATCAAAATAAGCAATTTGAATTATTTAGTTCCTCAGTGGATACTTCAATCACTTTGCCTTTATCAAATATTCTCAAAGTCAAAAGTAAAACCCTAATGATCTGGCGAAATAGAATTTATAAGTATCAATCAAAAATTGAGGAAGATAACCAAAATAATATTTCTCAACAGTCGGTCATACCCGATAATGAAAATATTGATCCTAAAAAAATTTATCCATTCTCACTACAAGGATTATCCTTAAATTTTTGGAGAACAAATCAATCAGTGCACAATGGTCCAGCCATGTATTTTGTAATTGATAATATGAAAAATTCTCAAATAATTCTCTATATAGGGGAAACCAATTCAGCTAATAAAAGATGGAAGGGTGAGCATGACTGCAAAAATTACCTTAGTAACTATAAAGAAGCGCTAGCATATAACAATCTAACTAGTCAGTTAGATATACGTTTTTTTTTAGATGTTCCCAAAAATGCTAAATCAAGACGTAAATTAGAACAGAAACTAATATATCTATGGATGCCGCCATTTAATAAGGAAACTAGAGATAGGTGGTCAACAACTTTTACAAACAACTAAAAATTAATTAAATCTTTTTAAAAATGCAATTTTCAAATTTCCAACAAGATCTTAATACTTGGCAAGGTTCTATTTTAATATTTGGAATTGTTGAAGAGGATCTTAAGAGCCAATTAGAAAAAATTTCTTGCATTATTGATTCAAAGTTGTTATTGGAAAAAATTAATCAAAAAAAATTCATAGGAGAAAAGGGAAAGATCTTAAACTTCGATTTTTTTGATCAAAAATTACAATCTCTGAAGATTATTGGTCTTGGTAAAGGAAAAAATATAAATATTAATGATATAAAAAATTTATTAGCAGACGTCATAAGAAAAAACGATGATAAAGATGAAAAAGTTAGTATCATGTTTCCTTGGAATTTAATAAATTCTCCAGAAGAAATTAGATCTTTGGGAGAATCAGCAAGATTATCAGCCTATAAAGATAATCGATTTAATAGCAAAAAGGATGATAAAAAAGTTCTAAAGGAAATTGAATTTTTGAATTTAAATAAATTTGAAAATATAAACTTCAATGAGACAGAATATATTTGTGAAGGTGTTGAGCTTGCAAGGAGGCTGGTGGCTGCCCCCCCAAATAGTCTTACTCCACTAGAAATGTCTAGACAAGCATCAATAATAGCTAAAGAACATGGTTTAGAAATTAAAATCCTCGATAGAAAAGAATGTGAAGATTTAGGAATGGGTGCATATTTAGCAGTAGCTAAAGGTTCTGATTTAGAACCTAAATTTATTCACTTAACTTTAAAGTCAAAAAGTCCCATAAAAGAAAAGATTGCATTAGTGGGAAAAGGTTTAACCTTTGACTCAGGAGGATACAACCTAAAAGTTGGAGCTTCTCAAATTGAAATGATGAAATATGATATGGGTGGTAGCGCGTCGGTTTTAGGAGCCGCCAAAGCACTCGGGGCTATAAAGCCAGACGGATTAGAAATACATTTCATTGTGGCAGCTTGCGAGAATATGATCAATGGATCCGCTGTTCATCCAGGGGACGTAATAAAAGCTTCAAATGGCAAGACAATTGAGATTAACAATACTGATGCTGAGGGTAGGCTTACATTGGCCGATGCATTAACCTATGCCTCAAATTTAAAACCTGATTCAATAATTGATCTTGCTACTTTGACTGGAGCTATTGTTGTCGCATTAGGAAATGATGTAGCTGGTTTTTGGACCAACAACCATTTGATGGCAGAGGACTTAAAAATAGCATCATCCCAAGCTGGAGAAGCATTGTGGCAAATGCCTTTACAAAAATCTTATAAGGATGGTCTTAAGTCTCATATTGCCGACATGAAAAATACTGGGCCAAGGGCAGGCGGATCAATAACTGCTGCATTATTTCTAGAAGAATTTTTTGATAACAAAATAAAATGGGCTCACATAGACATAGCTGGAACTTGTTGGACTGACAAAAGTAAAGGAATTAACCCCTTAGGAGCTACAGGATTCGGAGTTAAAACTTTAGTCCAATGGATTAAAAATAAACGTCAAGATAATAAATAATTATTCTTGAGACCAAGCATTCATTGATCTAGCATTGTCTTTCCATATTTTATCTAATTTCTGATCTCTGCCACAAGAGAATCTATAGAACTTATATTTTAATTCATTCCTAATAGCAAAATCTTGATGATAATCCTCCGCTTCCCAAAACTGACTTTTTGGTTTTAGTTCAACATTAATTTGTTCTAATTTGACGCCTAATTCTTTTGAAGCAGAAAGGAGGGATTTACTTGCTTCATTCTTTTCATCTGAAGTTTCAAAAAAAATTACAGGTCTATAAGAGTTCCCTCTATCGCAAAATTGACCTTCTCCATCAAGTGGATCAATATTTCTTAGGTATATTCTGTATATTTCTGATAAAGCCACCTCTTCAGAGTCATAATCTACTAAAACAACTTCTTGGTGTCCATCATGATTTTCATAAGTAGGGTTTTGTAAATTCCCTCCGGAGTATCCACTAATAACTGAATTAACCCCTTTTAATGACTCTAAATCATGCTCTAAACACCAAAAACATCCTCCAGCGAGGGTTACTTCTTCAGCGAAAGTATTTATAGGATTTACTATTATTGAAAATACAATAATTAGTGAGAAAAAATAAGTCATTTTTCAATTATAAGCATCAAATTAAAGAATTAATAATCTCTTCAGCAGCTCTTTTGGCCACACCTTGTTGTCCTAACTCTTTCTTTAATTGAGCATAACCTTTTAAGATTTTTGCTTTTTCTGATTTTTGATCTATAACCAGACAAGCTTTATCGTATATTTTTTTTACATCAAATTCTTTTTGAACGAATTCAGGAATAATTAACTTTTTAACTAATAAATTTACTGGCGAAATAAATTTCACTTTGAAATTGAGAATCTTTTTTGCAATAAATGCTGTAACTCTACTCACTCTATATCCAACGATTTGAGGTATCCCATATAAAGCCAATTCCATATTTACCGTTCCTGATTTACATAAGGCTAATTTACTTAATGAATAAATATGAGTTTTAAATTTATCGATATCTTTTTGAGATACTACCTTTCCTTTAACTTTGTATTTATCTAAAGCTTGTTCGAATTTAGCATCAAAAACAGCTCTACACGATGGGATATAAACGATTAGATTTGGATATTTTTGTTGTAATTTTCTGGCTGCCTGCATAAAAACGGGTAGAACATATCTTAATTCTTGAGGTCTTGATGCTGGCATTAATAGTAAAATATTTTCATTTGCACGAAGTTCAAGAATTTTTCTAGATTCTTTTTTAGTAGGTAGTTTTTTTATAAGATCGATCATTGGATGTCCAATCCATAAAACATTACCGCCTCTTCTTTTATAAAAATTTGCTTCTTGTTTAAAAATTGCAAAAATTCTATCAGAAAAACTTATAAGATCCGTCGTCGAATTATTCCCAACTCGCCAAGCCCACTCTTGAGGAGCGATATAATAATAAATTGGGATTTTATTCTTCTCAATTTTTAATTGTCGTCCAATTTTAATATTAGGACCCATATAGTCAATTAATATTAAGCAATTCGGGGAAAAGTTTTTAAGTGATTTATAAAATTTTTTTTGTATTTTTATTGTAGGAATGATGAGTGGCAAAGCCTCCCAAATACCAATAGCACTTATTGAAGTAGTATCTTGTAAAATTTCTACACCCTCTTTTCTCATCCTTTCCCCACCCAAGCCATATATTTTTAAATTAACAGAACGTTTTTCAGCCTCATTAAATAATGCATTAGCTAATAAACTTCCATGTAAATCTCCTGAAACTTCTCCAGTACTTATGAATATCTTTTTATTCATAAATTAACGGAAGGCATTGGTCCTCTTCTTTGCTTTGATATTGAATCTTTTACAAATTCACAAAGTTTAGCAGAAGAAATATCTAATTTTCCTTTCATCGCCATACCCAATGAAATAGAAATTACATCATTAGACTTAAATAAAAGATTCCATGTATTTTGCAATAATTTCAAATCAAATTCTTCATTTTCCATCAGCCCACTCCTCTTAATTCCTACTCTATTTAAACCTCTCAATCTACCAGGATGTCCTTCTGCCAAGCAAAAAGGAGGAACGTCTCTATCTACTCTTGTCATTCCTCCAATCATTGCGAGATATCCCACATGTACAAATTGATGAATACCTAAACAACCTCCAATAATTGCATTATCTTCAATTTTTACATGACCAGCAACCTGGACACTATTTGATAAAACAATCCCATTACCAAGTACGCAATTATGACCAATATGAGTGTATGCCATTAATAAATTATTATTCCCAATAATTGTTTTTTCTCCTTCGTCAGTTGCCTTATTAATAGTTACGCACTCTCTAAATGTATTGTTATCTCCAATAATCACCTCCGTAGATGCACCTTGATATTTAAGGTCTTGGGGCTCAAGTCCTATAAAAACATTTGGAAAAACTTTATTATCTTTACCTATTTTGGTTTTCCCTTCAATTACAGCATTAGATCCTATTTTGGTGCCTGATTCTATTATTACGTTTGGTCCAACGATAGCTCCACTAGCGATAGAAACTCCATCATGCAATTCTGCACTTGAATCGACAACTGCATTGGGGTGCACTCTCGCACCTCGAAAATCTGGATTTCGTTTGGTATTTTTAATCTCCATTTTATTAATCAACTAATGAAAACATCAATTCGCCTGAGCAAACTAATTTCCCATCAACATGTGCTTCACCTTTTACCTTCCCAAACCTTTGTCTTTTAATGCTTAATAACTCACAGGTAATCACTAATTGATCGCCAGGTAGCACCGGTCTTCTAAATTTGACATTATTAATTCCTGCAAAAACAAAGAGTCCTTTTGGGAGGTCGGGCATTTGAGTTACAATAATTCCTCCTACTTGAGCCATTGATTCAACAATAAGCACTCCTGGCATTAAAGGTCTTTCTGGGAAGTGACCTTGGAATTGAGGTTCATTTATAGTTACATTTTTCAATGCAACAGCTTTGTGTCCCGGAATATGTTCTATAACTCTATCTACCAGAGCGAAAGGGAATCTATGTGGCAAAAGACCAAGTATTTCCTCAGAAGATAGTTGATTATTTTCACTTAGTAATTGCTTGTCCAAAACTTAAAAAAGATAAAATTAATTTTTTAATGATGAGGCCAATAAAGCATTTAAAGAATGTGATCCCTTATATACTAAAATTTGTGCCTTTGGTAAGCCTACCAAAGCCAAGTCCCCAATAAGGTCTAAAATTTTATGTCTTATAGGTTCATTACTAAATCTTAATGGAGGATTAACCCATTTATCACCATCACAGACAAGAGCATTTTCTAAACTCCCTCCTTTAATTAATCCAAGTTCACTTAACTCTTGAAATTGGTCCTTAAAACCAAATGTCCTAGCGGGAGCTATATTTTCAACAAAACATTTCGGACTCAAATCTATTACATAAGTTTGATTTCCAATTGCTTTATACGAAAAACTTATTGTTGAAATAATTGTAATTTTATTAGATGGAGTTAAAGCAATAACTGAATTGTTTTTATTAAAAATGATCGATTTATTTATTTCTCTTATAAAGTTTGCTGGTTTAGGAACTTTTTTAATGCCAACTTCTTCAAAGGCCTTGACCCATTGAATTGCTGATCCATCTAGTAGTGGTATTTCTCTTCCATCAACTTCAATATGTATATAGCTCAATCCACAGCCTGCAAGTGAGGCTAATAAGTGCTCAATAGTATATAAATTTCTACCTGCTAATTTGACTGCAGTACATAACATAGTACTTCCAATTAAATTTTGATCTAGCTTAAAAATCTCATCAGGATTATCTGCAAAGGAAACATAAAATCCCTCTTTTTCATAAGGGGAAATTTTAACTCTTGTCTTTTCTCCACTATGCAGTCCTATTCCCTCTTTAGTGATAACACCAGAGAGCGTATAACAGAAATCATAATTAGGAGGCCATGAAAACACTTAAAATTTCCATCCAACTCCGAGAGTATATCTCCAATCACCACTTAATTCTTTACTAGCTACATCTAATCTTAATGGTCCAACTGGGGTCTTAACACCCACTCCTCCTCCCAGAGAATAACCAGTCCCAGCTTTTCGTAATAATTGACCAGGCTTTCCCGGAACGGCATTCTGCGACCATAGATGACTTCCAATATCAGCAAATAATGCTCCTGATATCATTCTCCAGACAGGGAATCGATATTCAGCAGTTGCTTCCACAAAACTTTTACTTACTGCCAGATCACAGGAGCTCCAGCCTCTGACAGAGGAAGGACCTCCAAGACAAAATGCTTCATACGGAGGCAATTCTCCAACAATTGTTCCAGCCTTAAATTCGAATCCAATAGTTTGAGGGCAATCACTATTAACAACATCAGTGCTCCTACATCCTTTTGACAGGTTTAAAAATTTTGTTGGAATGAAAAATGAGTATGTAGCTCTAACTCTATTAAAAGTTGGAGAGTTTTTTCCTACTGAAATAAACTGTTCACTTCCAAGGGTAAATCTATTTCCTGAAGTTGGATTAATTGTATTGTTTAAGTTATTCCGCGAGGTAGAGCCAATAAAACTAACTAATGTATTTGCAGATGGACAAGAACCATCCTCAGGGGTATATCCAATGCAAATGATTTCATTAATATTACCAGTCGTCGGAGTTATATCCCCATAAGGTTTTACATTACCACTACTATCAATCATTTCTACTTTTTTAAAATTCATCCCTGCAAGAACTCTCCACTTAGATTCTTTAAAAGGATCTCCACCGTTTAGAGGCCTAGAGAATGAGAATCCACCTCCTGTTTTTTCCAAAACTATTGATGACAAAGTATCAGTACTAGCTGTTGTTGTATCGTTGACAGCATATATTCTTCCATTCTTTTCACTTTTGAATTCTTGAGGATAATCTCGACTTAGAAAAACATTTGTTCTAAAAGAAGTCTTATGTTTATCTCCTTTAATCCAAGGATCAGCTAATGAGAAATTATAAGTTGTTGAGTATTCTCCAAAATTGAGATTTATGCTTGTTGACCAAGCCCTTCCTAAAGTATTAGTCTCTTGAAGACCAATTTGTGCAAAGATACCAGAAGTAGTACTGTAACCAAGACCACCTGTTAGAGATCCTGTTCGTTGTTCACTAAAATCCAAGATTATTCTGACTTGTCCGGGATTTTTATTATCAGGTCCAAGAGAAACTTTAATATCATCAAACAACGAAGTGGCATAAAGTCTTTTAATATCTGCTTCTAATATTTTTCTATTAAATATTGAACCTGGGATTGTCTTCAATTCTCTCTTGATAACCCAATCCTTTGTTTTTCCTTTTCTAGGTTTTCCATCAACATTAGGTTCTCCATCTGATCCAAGAAACCTTAATTCAATATCAGAAACGATACCTTCATCTACATTTAAACTGACAACTCCCGCCCCAGAGATTCTTTCAGGACCATTAATTCTTGAGAGGGAATAACCTTTTTCTTCATACCATTTTTTAATTAAATTTATTCTATTTTGGAGTTCATTTAAATTAAGAGTGGTTCCGTAATAATTAGTAAAAATATCATCCACAATTTCATTAGGAATAATTAAATTTTTGGGATTAAGTTCAACTTTTTTAAAGATTGGATTAGGCACAACGCTTACTATTATTCTTACTCCTAATGGGCCATCTTGAGATTTAATCTTTACGCCTGCGAACCATCCGCTGGCATAAATTGAATTTAAATCATCCTTTAAAATTTGATTATTAATAACGCTTCCCGGCTTAATTGTCATAGAGTCATAAGCAGCTAGTTCTAGCTTTCTCCCTTCCGGATGATTTTCCCATCCTTCAATAATTATTTCTGAAATAAGTACATTCTTTTCAGCATTATCTCCGCTATTGTCTACTATTAATACATTATTTTTTTGAACAAACTCAAACGCTGATGTTGAATCATTTGAATATTGATTTGTATTTTGAGGATTGTTTTTAATTTTATTGTGGTCTTCTTCTTTATCAGGTAGAAACTTAGCAGCTAATTCAGAATTATTTGAAATCAATAATAAAGAGAAGCAAGCTATGCTTGTAAATACTTTTGTATATTTTGAAAGATTATTTCGCATAGTAATGTGAATCAAGATAAATAAATAGAATCGTGTTTGGGACTAAATGAAATCGTTTATTCGTTTATTAATTTCACCATAAGCTTCAATAAAGCCTCCTAAATCATTTCTAAATCTATCTTTATCTAGGCTTACTATTGTACCATTACTTTGATTTAAGTCCCATAATCTACAATTATCAGGACTAATTTCATCACCTAAAACGATTTCACCCTTAGAGTTATAACCAAATTCTAATTTAAAATCTACTAACTTTAGGTTGATATTAAAGAAAAATTTTTTGAGTAGTTTATTAATTCTTAAAGTCATACCACTAATAAATTCTAACTCTTTATTATCGATTATTTTTAATAAATTTATTCTATCTTTTGTGAGGAGAGGATCGTTGAGATTATCATTTTTAAGATAAATATCAATCAAAGGTCTTTCCAAAACTGATCCGGGTTTAATCGTGGTCTGCTTACAAAGAGAACCATATGCAATATTTCTTAAAACAACTTCAAGGGGGATAATTTTTATTTTCTGAGCAATCATTGAATTATTATTTTTTAACTCAAGAAAATGTGTTGGTATATTATTTTTGATAAGGAACTCAAATATTTTTGAACTAATAAGGCAGTTTAATTCTCCTTTACCTTCAAATTTAGCTTTCTTTAATGCATTAAAAGCCGTGGCATCATCCTTGAATTCAATAATTACTTTATCTGAATCTTTATGAGCAAATATTTTCTTTGCTTTCCCTTCATAAATCAACCCAAATTTACTATTCATGAAAAAATCCTTTGCAATTTAAAAATAGAATATAATTAGACTGTTTACTGGCATTAGAAACGTTTTATAGTTTTATTAATACAATTTTAACTGATTTTTCTTCCAAACCTTAATATATTTAATAAACGAATTCATGAGTATTAATTCAAACAACTCTAAAAATTCTAATAAATTAGAAAATATTTTAATAATTGGTAATGGTGGAAGAGAAAATGCATTGGCATGGGCCATTCAAAAAAACGAATTAATCAAAAGAATTTATTTACTTCCAGGAAATGCTGGCTCAAAAAATATAAATAAATCTGAGAGAATAAATTTAGATTTAAATAATATTGAAGCATTAATAAAAAAACTGAAATCACTAAATATTGATTTAGTAGTAATAGGTCCAGAGACTTATTTAGCAGATGGATTAGGAGGAATTCTTCGAAAAAACAATTTTGATGTATTTGGACCTGGCTCAGATGGAGCCAAATTAGAATCAAGCAAATCTTGGGCGAAGGAATTTATGAGAGAGGCAAAAATCCCTACTGCAAATTTCTGGAAAATTAAATCATTAGAGGAAGCAAAAGAAATTATTTTTAAATCTCCAAATCCATTAGTAGTAAAAGCTGATGGATTAGCTTCAGGGAAAGGAGTTTATATCCCTGAGACAAAAGAGTCATCTCTTCAAGCTACGGAAGAAATATTTAAAGGTAAGTTTGGCAATGCTGGAAAAACAATTGTTTTGGAAGAAAAAATTGAAGGTCCAGAAGTCTCAGTTTTTGCTCTTTGTGATGGGAAAAAATACGTTTTACTTCCTACAGCACAAGATCATAAAAGACTTAACGAGAATGATAAAGGGCCTAATACAGGGGGTATGGGAGCCTATTCTCCTACTCCACTCATAACAAAAACTAATCTTGAAAAGATTACAAATGAAATCATTGAGCCAACAATTAATACATTGTTGAAAAAGAATATTGACTACAGAGGCGTTTTATATTTTGGACTAATGATCACAAAATCAGGTCCGAAAGTTATAGAATACAATTGTAGGTTTGGTGATCCGGAATGCCAAACGATAATGCCTTTATTGGATGAAAATTTTGTGATTCTTTTACAAAAATGTTCAAAAGGCAATCTTATCGGTAACGAAACAATTAAAATGCCTGATAAATTTAGTGGTTGTGTAATCGCAACTTCAAAAGGTTATCCTCTTAAATACGAAATTGGTTTTCCTATAGATTTCGGGAATATTGATAAAGAAGATTGTCAAATTTTTGATTCGGGCACATCTTTAAATTCAAATGGTGAAGTTATAACTAATGGTGGAAGAGTACTTAGTATTGTTTGTCAAGGTAAGGATTTCGACAAAGTTTTTGAAAAAGCATACAAAAATTTGAAAGAGATAAGTTTTGAAGGGATTTTTTATAGAAAAGATATTGGTCATCAAGTCAGAACAAAAACTTTAGATGACGAGATTAATTAAATGATAAATAGCAATGAAACTAAAAAAATAGAAGTAAGTTCCTCAAACCAAACTATTGAGGATGATAGTTACGAATCTCTTTCAAATAGAGTTTTAACATGGTGGAGTGGTTTCAGCTTAAGAACAAAATTATTAGCAATAGCAACCCTTGTTGTAAGTCTATTAATGACTGGTATTACTTTTTTTGCTCTTAATAGTATTCAAAGAGATGCAGGTATGAATGACACAAGATACGCAAGAGATTTGGGTCTATTACTTTCAGGGAACGTTACAGAACTAGTTGCGAATAATCAAAAGCAAGAAATATCAAATGTTGCAGAAAAGTTTTGGAGATCCAGTAGAAATTTGCGTTATATTTTTTTTACCAATGCTGATGATATTGTTCAACTTGGTATTCCAATTAGTGCTACTCCCACAAGTTCAGATAATCAATTTCAATTAACTAGAAAATTAAAGTTACCAAAGGAATTAAAGAAAAGGCCTCAATTTCCATTAGTGAGACAACATACCACTCCCCAAGGCCAAGTTACTGATGTATTTGTGCCTATGTTATGGAAAGGCAAGTATCTAGGAACATTAGCTTTAGGAGTTACACCTAACAAAAAAGCTTTAGCCAGTGCTGCTCTAACTAGGGAAGTAACAATAGCAGTTTTCATTTCTATTTGGGTTTTAGTGATACTTGGAGCAGTATTTAATGCTTTAACTATTACGAGACCAGTAAGAGAATTAGTAAGAGGTGTTAGAGAAATATCAAAAGGTAATTTCAAATCGAGGATCTCTTTACCGATGACCGGAGATCTAGGCGAATTACTTACTGGCTTTAACAGAATGGCTTCTCAATTAGAGAATTATGATGAAGCAAATATTGAAGAGCTTAAAGCCGCCCAAGTAAAACAACAGTCACTTATAGCCACAATGGCTGATGGAGCAATATTGCTGGACTCAAAAGGCAAAATTGTTCTCACTAATCCAACTGCAAAAAGACTATTTCGATGGGAAGGAAGATTTTTAGAAGGTAAATATCTTTTAAATGAAATCCCTGAAATCCTATCTAATGACTTACACACAAATATTGAATCAATCTTAAATAGAGAAAAAGAAAGTGATGATTTAAGGTGTAGCTTAGGGGAACCTGCAAGAACTTTAAGAATTGTTTTACAATCTGTTTTAGATACAAATAAAATCGAATTAAAAGGAATAGCAGTAACTATCCAAGATTTAACAAGAGAGGTTGAGCTTAATGCGGCACAAAATAGATTTATTAGCAATGTTTCTCATGAATTAAGAACTCCACTTTTTAATATTAAAAGTTATGTAGAGACTTTATACGATTTAAAAGATCAACTTTCTAATGAGGAGCAACTAGAATTTCTGGGAATTGCCAATTCAGAGACTGACAGATTGACAAGACTAGTTAATGATGTACTTGATTTATCAAGATTAGAGTCAGGTAAAATTATTCAATTAGAACCAATGGAAATAAAGCCAGCGATAGAACAAACTCTTAGAAATTATAGACTTAATGCTTCTGAAAAAAATGTTGCCTTAGCTCATGACATAGAGGAAAACATCCCATTAATTCTGGGAAATTTTGACTTGCTTTTACAAGTGTTTGATAATTTATTGGGTAACGGTTTGAAATTCAGTCCGAAAAATAGCACTCTTAAAATTAGGGCTTATACTTGGCCTGATTCTTGCCCAGCCTTTCCTCCTAACGACAATAATGAAGCGCCTCAATGTGAATTGGTCTCACCTTTACCTAAGGTAAGAATTGAGATTGCTGATACAGGTTCCGGTATATCTCAGCCCGATCAAGAGAAAATATTTGATCGTTTTTATAGAGTTGAAAATGCTGTTCATACAGAACAAGGTACAGGATTAGGTCTATCAATTGTCAGAGGGATAATTGAGAAACATGGTGGTGAAATTAGAATGGCTAGTGAGCTGGGTATTGGTACAACATTTTGGTTTGATTTACCTCTAGAACAATCAGATAAAGATGAACTTATTACTCAAACAATTAATACTACAGAAAATTTTTCTGATTCTCAAGTAAGTGAAATTATCTAAATTTTATCAATTCCTTTAAATACGTTCTGTATATTTTGATCAGAAATAACTCTATGAGGGGCACCGCTAAATATTTGTTCAAAATTTGAAAATGAATCTTTTATTTCAGGACCTCTACTTGTAATTATATATTCTCTAATCCTTTTATCATGCCATGAGCCTCTCATTTTAAATACATTTATTGCTCTTGCCATTTCTCCTTTAATCTCTACATACTGCAGTAATAATATAGTGTCTGTAATAGTTGATATGTGAGAGTCTGTAATGGAATGACTTCCCATAAATTCCTCAGCAGTATTTGTGAAGAAACCTGCTATCTCCTCTTGCTTTGAATACCCCGTAACTCCAATCACAAACTGTCTAAAAGCATTCAAACTTACACCTCTAGCTAATGCTGAGAGGGAGTCGATTGCCAATCTCTTAGGTTTGAATTGATTTATTTGCGTTTTTATAATCTGTAAGTGATCTTCTAAACCCGTTGATTCAGGATATGCACAAATAATTTTTAATAACCCATCACTTTCCATTTTTTCAAAATCAATTCCCCAACTAGTAGCATTTCTATTTAGTTGAGCTCTAGATTCTTCATAGGCAAAGAGTATTGCTCTTTCATTATTGTTATAAGCATCCTCAATAAACTTTGATACCAGCATAGTTTTACCTGTGCCAGTGGCACCAGTAGCCAGAATTATTGAATCTTGGAAATAACCACCTCCACACATTTCATCTAGATCTTTAACTCCTGAACTTATTCTGATATTTGAGGATCTTTGAGTTAATCTCATCGCTCCTAAGGCAAAAACACTTATACCATCATCTCCCATCGTAAACGGGAATTCTCCCTTCATATGAACTGTACCTCTTAATTTCAAGACTTCTAGTGTTCTTCTTCTCTTTTCTGACTCGAGTACATTTCTAAGCAGTACTACATTATCAGATACAAATTCCTCAACTCCATAACGAGCTATTGGACCATAATCATCCACTCTTTCTGTTGTCATTACAGTAGTAACACCAATTTCTTTTAATCTTGCAATAAGTCTGAAAATCTCTCTTCTTACAACATAAATAGCATCATATTGCTGAAAAACCGCCGTTATTGAGTCTATGGCCACTCTCTTTGCTTTATATTTTCTTATCGCGTAACTAATCCTTTCAATCAAACCAGAAAGATCGAAATTGCCCGCAACATCTTGTCCATCAGGATCAGGTGATGCGTCCAAAATAAAAAGTTTATTTTGATCAATTAATTTTTGTAAATCCCATCCGAAGCTAGCGGCATTTCTGATTATGTCTAAAGGTGATTCTTCAAAGGTAATAAAAATCCCTGGTTCATCGAAATTACAAATCCCATGATGTAAATATTGTAAAGAAAAAACAGTTTTACCAGTGCCAGAGGTGCCACTAACAAGAGTACTTCTCGAAGCCGGCAAGCCTCCCCTACAAACATCATCAAAGCCATCTATACCCGTAGGTAATTTCTGGACTTGCATTTTATTTGATTTGTTAATTTTTTTTTCTTTCATAGATGTTTTTCGAAAATAGCTATTTTTAACTTATTTATTATTTAACTTTATTATAAAAGTTTTATTTATTTTTTTTACCCCCATTCAATTCACTCTCTGATAATTCATCAAAAAGTAAATCTAAACCTATTAAAACCTTTTCTCTATCTGACAGATCACCAATTATTCTTCTAACAGGCGGAGGTAAAATCTTGGCAAGAGTTGGAGTAGCCAAAATTTTATCTTCTTCTGCAAGTTGTGGTTGTTTAAGGACATCTATTACTTTTAAAGCATAAACTCCTTTAAATTCATTTTCTAGAATTTCTTTAAGAGTATTTAGAGCTCTCATTGAATTAGGAGTATTACCTGCTACGTAAAGTTTTAGAATATAAGTTTTTCTTGCCGCCATTTGTTAGTTCTCCAAATTTAATAAAGAATTTAATAAAAACCTTGACTAATTACACTATAAAATAAGAAAATGAAAAAACCTTACGACTGCTTATCAGGCTGAATCAAATTAAAACATTTGAGCCTGGGTGCGTCCCTAATATATGACTTCTTCAAAAAAATCTTCAGATAACTCCTCTTCGAGTAACGATTTGTATGCAATAGCTGAGACTTCGGGCCAACAATTCTGGTTTGAAGTTGATAGATACTACGATATTGATAGATTAAATGCAAAGGAAAAAGATAAAATTACTATTGATAAAATTCTCCTAATAAAAGATAAAGAAAATGTTTCTATTGGAAAGCCCTACATAAAAAATGCAAAAATTGAGCTAGAAGTCGTTTCTCATAAAAGAGATAAAAAAATAATCGTATATAAAATGCGTCCTAAAAAAAAGACCCGTAGAAAAATGGGTCACAGACAAGAACTGACAAGAGTTATGGTAAAATCTATATCAATATCCAAAAGTACTCCAAAATCTTCTCCAAAAACAGAAGCAACAAAAAAGAGTACTAGCTCTAAAGCATCAAAACCCGAAAACTAATTTTTACTAATGGCACATAAAAAAGGGACCGGATCAACCAGAAATGGAAGAGATTCAAATTCTAAAAGACTTGGTGTAAAAGCCTTTGGGGGGGAAAAAGTGTCTGCAGGATCTATAATAATCCGTCAGAGAGGTACTTCTTTTTTGCCAGGAATCAACGTCGGCAAGGGTAAGGATGATACACTTTTTGCACTTAAAGAAGGCACTGTAAGCTTTGATAGTATTAAAAGGAATTTAAGAAATAGGAAAAGAGTAAATATTATTCTCTAAATTTTTTATAGGTTCTTGTTGTAATTAAAATAGGATGAAAAACTTCTACAAATTTTGATTGAAGAGTCTTAAAAAATTTTTCAACTATTTGTTCATCATCAATATGGAAAGGATACTCATTTTTTTCTCCTTTATAAAAGTACCAATTAAATAATCCTATAGATTTTGGGCCCATAATTTCGTAAAAGGTATTTAGCTGAAATGCCGGATCAGATAAATGCTCCAAGACATCAAGACATACGATCGTATCAAATCTAGAAATTTCAGTTTCATCAATTGTTTTACAAAAAGTGAGTTTATTACTCACACCTAGTTTTTGAGCTCTATATTCAACAAAATTTCTATTTGTTTGATTAATATCAACAAAAAAAACATGTTCGACCTTAGGAGACATTGCATTTGCCAAAGCATGTGTGCCAATCCCTCCTCCAAAATCAAGGACTAATTTCTGTGAAAATAACTGCTGAAGTTTTAACGTATCAGAAATATAATCTTTACTTGAAATATGCCAAGCGGCCAAATCAGCCAAATGTTTATCACCTACAAT
Source organism: Prochlorococcus marinus str. MIT 9515 (assembly GCF_000015665.1). Classification (NCBI taxonomy): domain Bacteria; kingdom Bacillati; phylum Cyanobacteriota; class Cyanophyceae; order Synechococcales; family Prochlorococcaceae; genus Prochlorococcus; species Prochlorococcus marinus. The sequence continues at coordinate 1,342,512 of NC_008817.1, forward strand.
TTCTTTATAAAAATCTTCAGCCTCATTTAAATTATTTCCGGGATGAAGATTTGCCAAATCCATCTTTGCGTTTTCTAGGAACCCATCCAAATCACTTTCATCAATAGATAAGAATTCTATTAAGTGTGATTTCAAATCAAAAGCATGATCTCTAAACTCTTTTAATATAAAATCATCTTTTTTCAATTTCTTGCCTAAATAATTCCTTATTTAAAAATAATAAAATAGTAAGAAATAGTTCACATAGTAATCTTAATATTAAAATGGAAATCAAAGATGGATTTATAATAATAAATAAAGAGAAAGGGTATACTTCTCATGATTGTGTTCAACAAATAAGAAAATTATTAGGTACAAAAAAAGTTGGGCATACAGGGACTTTAGATCCAGGAGTAACAGGTACATTACCAATTGCCATTGGAAGTGCCACTAGATTTATTCAATACTTACCACAAGGAAAAACCTATATTGGGCAAATCCAATTAGGCATAAGAACAAAAACTGATGATATACAAGGAGAAATCATTAATAAAAAAGAGTGGCCTATTTTGAGCAATGCTCAATTAGATAAATTTTTAAATAAATTTAGAGGGATAATTCAACAAATACCTCCAAAAGTATCTAGCGTTCACGTAAATGGAGAAAGAGCTTACAAAAAATTTTTTAAGAATGAGGAATTCGAATTAAAACCAAGAGAAGTAAAAATAGAAGAATTAGTTCTGAAAAAATGGGACCAAATTAATGGAATATTAGAAATAAAAATTTCATGTTCAACAGGTACTTATATAAGATCTATAGCTAGAGATTTAGGGGGGGTATTAGACTCTGAAGGTTGTCTATTAAATCTTAAAAGAATTTCAGCTTGTGGATTCCATGAAAAAAATTCTATTAAAATATCTGATCTAGTTAATCTGAACAAAAACTGTTCCACCTTTATTATTCCTACAATTTATGCACTTGATCACATTTCAACACTTATTTTAAATAACCAAGAGGAAATTAATTTTTGGGAAACAGGAAGATTAATTAAATTAGATGAAGAAAATTTGATTAAAAGCTCCAAATTTGATTACAAAAAACCGATTAAAATTATCAATAATCAAAAAATGCTGTTAGGAATTGGTTTTATTAATGAAGATAAAAATAAATTACATCCCAAATTAGTTCTCAATGCAAAATAATATTTATAAAAATTTTTTATTAAATGGTTCAATCCTTACACCCTTATAAAAATGCTTTAATATTCTTTCTGCTTTTATACCTTTGGAGGCCATAAAATTTGCTCCCCATTGACTCATGCCAACACCATGACCAGATCCTCGACCTATAACTATTAAATTTTTTTCAATAGGAAAAGAGGAATTATCATTATCAGAAAGATTTTTTTTATCTTCTATAAGTTTAAACCTAATAAAATTACTTTTAAGATTAAGTTTTTTTCTAAAATCAACTCCTGATATCTTATTAGAACCATAATTACCAATAAGTTTTATATTTTTTACTCTTCCAGAATTAGTTATATCTATTATCTCAATTTTCTTTATCCCACCAATTTCAGGGAAAAAGCGTTCTAAATCTTGATGCGAGAATTTTTTCTGCCATCTCAATTTTGGATTATATGTATCAAAATCTTTAACGCTAGATAAATAAGGGTATTCATTATTCCAGACATCTTGACTATTTTCTGTCATTCCTCCTGAACTACTATGAAATAAAGCATTTATTAATTTATTTTTATATGTCAAAACTAATGATCTAGTAGTTCTTACTGCCCTTAAAGTTTTAAAAGTTCTTGATTCCAATCCATTATAAACTTGATTTTTCTGCGTAGAATCAATATCATAAAGCTCATTTCCTTTCTGTTTTAATGCATAAGTTCTCGAGGCAATAGCTTGCGCTTTTAATGCCTCCAATGGCCATTTAGTTGGCATCTCTGAGCCGACAACACTACTTAGGTACTTTTCAATTCCAAGGATATTAATTACTAATATCTCAGAATCAAGAATCAATACACTTATTATTCCAGAATATCTTTTCTGACCGACCCAAATACCTCTTTCATCTGTAGATTTAACTATAATTTTTGATTCATTGTTTAAATCGTAAATTTTTTGTTTATTCTTATCAAAAAATATTTTTGTTCTATTACTTTCCTTTTTTAAAGTTAAACCCTTAACTTTTTTATTTGAGAAGTTTTGTCCTTTGATAGTTAATGGAATTGATCTATCAGATCTTATCCTTAAATTATTGCCTTTTGATATAAGAACCCTCATTAGTGGCTCTCTGGAGGCAGATACTGAGTTATTTTGAAAAACAAAAAAACCTATAATGACGACCAAAAAAAATTTATGAGGAATTTTTATAGTTTTAAAAATCACTATGTCTGAGAAACAAATTTTGTATTTGCCTTAGTTTGACTAAAAGTCTAGATTTAATCTAGATATAAAAATAAAAATATTATAATAAGTGAATGTAACTTTCTTAGGAACCAGCTCGGGGGTTCCCACCTTAACAAGAAATGTCTCCTCTTTAGCCCTTAAATTATCACAAACGGCGGAAGTTTGGCTTTTTGACTGCGGAGAAGGGACTCAGCATCAATTAATGAAAAGTAATATTAAGTCTTCGCAAATTAAGAAGATATTTATTACGCACATGCATGGTGATCACATATATGGTTTGCCAGGCCTTTTAGCCACCTTAGGGCTATCAGGAAACAGTAATGGTATTGAACTTTATGGCCCTTCAGAGTTAAAATTTTTTGTACTTTCTGCACTTAAAAGCAGCTATTGCAAGTTGTCATTTCCGTTGCGTTTTAAAGAAGTTGAAGATAAGGCCTCATTTAATAAAATTTTATTCGAAAACGATAAGTTAAAAGTTCATTGTGCGTGTCTCAAACATAGACTACCTGCATATGGTTATCGTGTAAGCGAAAAAGATAAGCCTGGTATATTTGATATAAAAAAAGCAACAGATTTAAATATTCCGCCTGGACCTATATATTCAGAATTACAAGCCGGCAAAACAGTTAAATTGAAGGATGGAAGATCTTTTAATGGGCAAGAGTTCTGTGGTCCTCCTCGAAAAGGTGAAAGTTTTGTTTATTGCACAGATACAGTTTTTAGTGAGTCGGCAATTAACCTATCAAAAAATGCTGATTTATTGGTCCATGAATCTACATTTTCAAAGGAAGATGAAAAAATGGCTTACGAAAAATTACATTCGACAACAATAATGGCAGCAAAAACTGCACTCTTGGCCAACGCAAAGAAATTAATTATCACACATATAAGTCCTAGATATACTCAAAAAAGCCTAATAAAGCCAAGCACTTTACTATTAGAAGCTCAAAAAATTTTCCCCAATACTTATCTTGCAAAAGATTTCTTGACCGCAAAAATTAAATAAACTGCAACAGTTCGTGAGCAGTAGGGTTGTAAATGGCCAACCCATGAAATAATAGTCTTATGGTTTTTTTTAATTTGATGTCGATCGAAATGGTTTCTATTTTTTCATCACTAAAAAAGTCTTTCAAAAGACTTCTTATTTTTCTCCCATTGATTATTGGTTTACTTATTAATCCAATATCTGCAAATGCGCTTTATCCCAGCGATCCATCCTCGGTAGATGTACTAAAAGACGATCTTCATGGTGCCGATCTTCAAAATACTGAATACGTAAAATATGACTTATCTAATCAAGATTTAGGTGAAGCCAACCTTCAGGGAGCATATATGAGCGTAACAACTGCAAAAAATTCTAGTTTCAAAGGTGCCAACATGAAAGACCTTATTGCATATGCAACTCGTTTTGATAATGCTGATTTTTCAGATGCTAATTTGACAAATGGAGAACTAATGAAAAGTGTTTTTGATGGAGCAATTATAGATGGAGCAGATTTTACTGATGCAAATCTTGATTTAAAAACAAGAAAATCATTATGCGAAAGGGCAACTGGAACAAATTCAAGAACAGGTGTTGATACTTTTGAGAGCCTTGAATGCTCAGGTCTAAAAGGTTATATGCCTCCAAAGCCAAAAGCTTAAAAACTAATTTACACAATTAGGATATACATTACCAGCTTCTTTTGAAGCTGGTTTTTTGCTGTACCACCATTCTTGGATTTCTGCTGAAAATTTCTTAGAAAATAGTGTTATTACAGTTTCTACAGGTTTTGATCCTGGTTCTAAAATCTGAACTGAATATGAAGGACATTTCCTTGAGGCCATATCCGCTACAAATCTTGAACCTATTCTTCTCCAACTAGGTTCTTTACTACGCCAAGCAAGTCTAGAGCATGGCCAAGGCAGCTCTTCTCTATCATATAGCCTACAACACGGTCCAATTACTTTATAGCTAAATTGTCCACCATAACTTGATTGAATTGCATCAGTTTTAAAAAATTCAAATTTATTCATTTCGCAAAAAAAAAAGCCACCTCATTAGAGAGTGGCAGAAATAATTCTATATATCAACTAATTAAAATTAATTTTTATAAATTAGTAAAGCTCTTCTTCAGCGTGAGTATTAATTGTTACATCTGAAGATGGATAAGCGACACAAGTAAGCACAAAGCCGGCTTCAAGTTGATCATCATCTAAAAAACTTTGGTCTGACTGATCAACAGTACCCGTAGTAATCTTTCCCGCACATGTTGAGCAAGCTCCTGCTCTACAAGAATATGGTAAATCTACACCCTGCTCTTCAGCAGCATCTAGAATATACTGGTCATCTGGAACTTCAATAGTAGAATTGAGACCTTCACTTTCGCTGATAAGTGTAACTTTGTAGGAAGCCATTTAAATAAGAGATTGTTAGTAAATAAATTACTTATAATACTTTTTTAACATTGATCATAACCATTTGTGAGTTTTTGGCGTAAAAAATGAAACAATGAAATGTAAAAAGAGGGTTAGATCAGGAAAACTTATATGTTTTCAGTTCAGATGATTTTTTGTGCTGTAATGCACACCCAGCCTTGTTTAGAAGATACATCATTTATTTGTAAATTACTAGCATTTAATAATTTAATAATTTCATCTTTTTGAGAATTCAAAATTCCACTAAAAATCACTTCTCCATTTATTTTTAAACAGTTACGAATATCAGGGATTATGCCTTTTATCACTTCTGCAAGAATATTACATAAAATCAAATCAAAATTCTTTAAAGAATATTTTGAAACCAACTCATCGAATCTTCCTAGATATGTCTTTAAATCATCTAAATCACCAAAATTTAGCCGAAAATTAGATTCAGTAGAATTGATTGCCAGATAATCATTATCAATAGAATAAACCTTGCTAGCTCCAAAATATCTAGCAGCAATACTTAAAATACCGCTTCCTGAACCTATATCTAATATTTTCTTATTCGATAATGAAAATTTTTCCAATTCTTCTAAGCAAAGAGATGTCGTGGGATGACTGCCAGTACCAAAAGCTGCTCCTGGATCTATTTTAATAACTTTCTTATTTTTAAATTTCTCTGGCAATTCAAGCCAACAAGGCAATACAAGTAATTTTTTGCCTACAAGTTCTGGTCCCCAATACTTTTTCCAACTTGACATCCAATCTTCCTGCTCAATAACAATCCACTCAAAACAATTAGTTCGATAATTATTTTTATCTAAAACCTCTTTAATATTTCTCTCAAGTTTAATTCTTAAACTTTTTGGCCAATTTAAATTTGGAAGCCAAATTAAAACTTTTTTATTATTTTTATTATTTAATAAAATTTCTAATGCATAACTAGATATACCTAATTCGTTTAATTTCCAAATAATGATCTCTTCTAAATTAGCTTCTATTTCAAAGGTGAGTTTATACCAATAATTTATTTCCATTAAACTCTTAGAGTATTTACAAAGTTACTGGATCGGAACTAGTAATACCCTCAACTTCAAGAATCGATTCAAGCAAATTTGTGGGGATCGGATCATCAATACTTAAAACCATAACAGCTTCTCCTCTGACAATTTTTCTACCAACTTGCATTGAAGCAATATTGACATTGTGGTCCCCCAAGAGGGAACCTAACTTTCCAATAATGCCAGGCATATCTCTATGCCTAGTTATAAGCATAAATCTACTTGGAGAAACATTAACTGGATACTGATCAATGCTAATTATTCTTAATTCACCATCGGCAAAAATACTTCCTGCAACACTATGCTCTCCATTATCTCCGAATGTAGTTAATTGGAGTGAGCCGCTAGCAAATTCAGGTCTAGCCTCATCTTTACTTTCAACCACTGAAATACCCCTTGATTCCGCCTCAAGAGACGCGTTAACATAATTAATTCGATCTCCAAGCGCTTTACTTAATAGGCCTTTTAAACTTGCTATAATTAAGGGCTGAGAAGGGTGCTGTACAAATTCGCCTTGAAGCCTTAGGTCTAACTTTTGAATTTTTCCTCCAGAAAGTTGGCTTATTAAAAGACCCATTGTTTCAGCTAATTGTAAATGAGGTTTAAGGCTATCCATAATATCAGGACTTAAACCAGGAATATTTACTGCTGTTCTTGCAGAAAGGCCCAAAAGAACATCTCTTATTTGTTCCGCAACATCTACTGCAACATTCTCTTGAGCCTCCCTTGTTGAGGCTCCTAAATGAGGAGTAAGGATTAAATTTTTATCAACTTTAAGTAATGGTGAATTAGAATCTAATGGCTCTTCAGCAAACACATCAATAGCTGCTCCTCCAATCAATGACTTATTAAGCGCCTCAGCTAAAGCTTCTTCATCAATTATTCCCCCTCGAGCACAGTTTATTAATTTCGCATTATCTTTCATACTTTTTAACACTTTCATATCTACCAAGTTTTCTGTTTCTGAAGTCCTCGGCAAATGTAAACTTACATAATCAGATTCAGCAAACAATGTTTTCAATTCGGACAATTTGACCTGTAATTGTTGTGCTCTCTCTGAGGAAACAAAAGGATCATATCCATAAACATCCATTCCAAGCGCATTAGCAACTTTTGCGACATGAGTACCTATTTTTCCCAAACCCACAACACCTAGCTTTTTCTTAAAGAGTTCATTACCAACAAACTTTTTCCTTTCCCATTTACCTAAAAAAGTACTACTGTTAGCAATCGGTATATTTCTAGATAATGCCAACATCATTGCAATTGTATGCTCGGCAGCAGCTATTGTATTTCCTCCTGGAGAATTAACAACCAATACACCCTTCTGAGTAGCAGCCTTAACATCAACATTATCTACACCAACCCCAGCCCTGCCAATTATTCTTAGTTTTTTAGAAGAATTAATAATATCTCCTGTAACTTGAGTCCCAGAACGTATCATAAGAGCATCATAGTCTTGGATAATAGATGCCAATTCAAGGTTGGAGATTCCTATTCTCTGATCAACTTGAGCGACTTGGGAAAGAATATCAATTCCAGTTTGATCAATTGGATCGGTAATTAGAACTTTTGTCATTTAAAGAGTTGTTCTTTAATTTTTTACTTTAACTTAATCTATAGTAGAGATATCTTATTTTTTTTATTTGAATCAACAAACCAACATTTGAGGAATGAAAATTGACTAAAAGTATAGTGATATTTAATGAGCTAGAAAAATGCCTTGATCTTTTAAATGTTTTTAAAGATAAGTCAGTATTTCTTGAAGAAACTTTATTAATAGTGCCATCTAAAGAAAAAATAACTCCCGATCAACAACAATTATTAAATTCATCGAAAAATAGCTTTTTTAGATCTGATGAAATAGAAAACATAAGAATCCTAAATCCAAAACTTGATAGAAAGATTAGACAAAAAAACATGAGCATCTGGCTTATGCCATTTGGATTTATAGCAGGCATAGCATTTTCCAACATGACAAACTTATCCACTTTTAGCTTCCTAGGATTAAATAATATAGGCGAATCCTTCATAGGGGGTATTTTGGGTATGGGCTCAGGATATTTAGGTAGCATTGTATCTTCAGCAAGTATCAATCTTAATAGGAATAAAGAGTTGAAATCTATTATTGATTTCAATAAAGAGGGGAAATGGCTTGTTCTTCTCGAAAACCAAATAGGTACTGAATTACCTTGGGCTTTAATAAAACAATCAGAACCAAGAGACATAATTTTTATAGAAAGCTAAATGATTGACTTAAAGGAATTATTAATAAACTCAAATTACAAAAAAGAAATTGAGGAATTAATAAATATTTCTAATTTATCTTTAAAACATTGGGTAACGTATTGGACAGGGTTTAATTCAACATTTGTATGTGAAGAGATTTTGAAAGAATTTGAAAATTTAAATGATTTTAAATTTTTTGTTTTTGGAGGATATCCCTCAGCCCAAAAATCCAAGATTGCATGTTTCAGAGAAGATAATGTCCCAGATGAAAATGAACTAATAAAAAATTTTCCCGCAAAAGGTATTCTAATGAAAGGCAATTTTTTATTTGATAATGCAACTCAGGATGATTTCAGATCTTTACTAAGGGATAACGGTCTAATTGAAGAGAGAATTGGTGATATTTGGACTACAGGAGACAGAGGAGCTCAAGGAATAATCGATGATTCAAAAATTGAAGACTTAAATGAAAAAGTTTTCTTCCTAAGAGATGTAAAAGTAAAAATACAAATAGTTGATTTAGATTCATTACAAATACCGGTTGGAAGATCACAAAAACTAATTAATACCGTAGAGGCTTCAACAAGATTAGATGCAATAGCTTCAGCAGGTTTTAGGATCTCTCGGACCAAAATATTAGAAAGAATAGAAACTGGAATGCTTAAATTAAATGGTAAGACTGTTAAGAAAGGTACTATTAGTTTAAAGGTTGGAGACAAAGTTCAGCTTGATAACAAGGGGTTTGTTGAAATTCTAGATTTGGAAATGACAAAAAGAGAAAGATGGAAAATTAAGTTAATTAGAAAATGAATACTCAAGCTGCTATTTTCATATAGGGAGCTCAAATATTTGACTTTTGCTAAAAGGGCGATTAGCTCAGCGGTAGAGCATTACCTCGACAAGGTAGTGGTCACTGGTTCGAATCCAGTATCGCCCATTAAACTATTTATGAACTAAAGATAATCCACAAATAATGCTTTCGTTTTTTAGATTAATTAAAAAATGAAACTCAACCAAATAATTAACCTGCATAAAGGTTTAACTCTTTTTGTTGTTGCGGGGTTGATGATATTTTATGAAAACTATTCAATAGCAGCATGGGTTTACTTATCCTTGCATGGCACATATGGGATTCTTTGGCTATTAAAAGAAAAAATATTTCCGGATCCTTATTTTAAAGAAAAAATAAATCTTATCACCTCAATTACAGGGTTTCTTTTCCTTGGTAGTTACTGGATAGCCCCATTTATTCTAATATCTTCGCAAAAATCAGTTCCATATCCAATAATTGCAGCTTCTATTTCAATAAATATAGTTGGTGTTTTTCTTCATTTTGCTAGTGATGCTCAAAAATATTTCACTCTTAGAATTAAAAAAGAACTTATTAAAGATGGATTTTTCAAGAAAATACGAAACACTAATTACCTTGGGGAAGTACTAATTTATTTATCATTTGCTATTCTCTCTATGAGTTTTATACCTTTTTTAATTCTTGCTTTATTTTTCGTTGTAGTCTTTCTACCAAGAATGCTAAAAAAGGACAAATCACTGACAAAATACGATTCATTTAAGGAGTATCAACAAATTAGTGGTTTAATCTTTCCTAAATTCAATGACAGAAAATAAAATTCCAATATGGAGACAAGAATTAAAATCTGCGAGAATTAAAGAGGGTAAATTACCCTCAAGCAGATGGATTCAGTTGTGTACAGTTAATAATAATAACGAGCCTAGATTGCGGACAGTTGTCTTTAGAGGATGGAAAACAGAAAGTTCAATCCTTGTTTTTACTGATCAACTTAGTGAAAAATTTTCTCATTTACAATTTAATTCCAATGCGGAGGTTTTATGGCTTTTTTTTAGAAGCAAATCGCAATTTAGATTTAAAGGAAAGATGAAGGAAGTGAAGGAAAACATAAAATATTGGGATTCATTATCAGATAGCGCAAAATCAACTTGGTTTTGGCCGCATCCAGGAAAAGAGATTGATCACAAAATTCAACAACCTCAAATGATTTCTAATAATTTGAATAAACCAGAAAGATTCGTTGTACTTGAAATTGAAATATATTCTGTAGATCTTCTCAAATTAGTTAAGCCAATACACAAGAGATATGTCTGGAATAAAGAAGATAATTGGAAAAAAATAGAAATATATCCTTAAAAATATTTCTAATTTGTTTACTTAGGTTGAAAAAGCTATATAGATCGGTCAGTTTGGTTAAAGAAACATTATCCTTATGAATTTCTCAGAAATTCCAGAAAATTCCTTTATCTTGTTATCTTGGGTAACAGCCTTTGGATTGTTTTTAAGTTTAACTGAAGCAACTTTAAAAATAAGGTTTGAAAGGTTAAGTTCTATTAGAAGAAGACAAGAACTTGTTAGTAATCTCTATCCTAAGGTTTAGTTAGATGTATCTGAAAGTAAATTAGCTTGTAAGAATTGAAAAATACCACCTTTGTTGGGTTCCTCTTCATCTTTAACTGTAGATTTTCCAATTTTAGCTTTTGATTTTACAGACACCTGTTGAACTTCTTCGTCCTCAGATTCAGATCTCAATATTCTAATTATAACCTCATCAATCGAGAAATCCCCAGGACCGGTTAAAGCAATACAAGTTGAAGAGGCAAAATATAAAAGCAAAAGTTCTAATAAAAAAATATTAAAACCTGCTGTGACGAGCGCATGATAAATGGCTACTGATATAGTGCCAACGATTGCGAGCGCACCAAATCTTGTGGCTAAACCAAGAATTAGTAGCCAGCTGCCTCCTATCTCTGAAAATGCGGCCACGTATGACAAGAATATTGGGAAAGGTAGGTGTAAAGGTCTGACAAAGGCATCAGCAAAATTTTCAATATTTGCAAGCTTTTCAAAACCATGATGAATTAAAACTGTACCAGTTATAACTCTTAAAATTAATAAAGCTGTATCTTTGCTGAATGATTTTGTAAGAATTGTTGAAAGCACTATAAAACGTATTTCTTAAGTAAAAATAACTAGCCACATTATCCATCGTGGATTAAACCACCAAACTGATCCTTAATTAAGTATATATACTTAGATGGCAATGAATATTAAATGTTCAAGTTTATAAAAATATATTACCTTTCAAAAATCTTCAATTATTAATTTTGAAAAATATATTTATTGATTTTTGGAATGTTTTCTTTAAATTTAAAAAATCCTTTTTTGGCAAACTTCCAAGCAAATAAGTCTTGATCTCTTACTAAGTTAAAGATAACTTTATTATTTGAAATTTTAAAATTTTTTATAAAATCGTTATTATCTCCTATGCCGGGATAAATCATATCTAACTGATTAATATCTTTAAAGTTTTCTTGAAGTCTTATAGTATTAAGTTGAGTAACATTATCAAATTGCGCTACAAATTCGGAAACTATTTGTTGTTTGAAACTCATAACTGCTGAAGATAATTTTATCTTTCTTTGTTCGTTTCCTAGCAGGATAATGAATACTCGTTTGTAATTTTGAAAGATATTTTTAAGGGTTGGAGCATGTAAATCGTTTTCAAATAATATGAGTGATTCTGACTTTTGTTCCATATTGCTCTTATAAATCTCATCTGTTAATGGAATTTGATTTAGTTCTTCTAGAAAGATTTGTTTATTATTAATTTTTTCAACATTAAACCTATTATTTGAAAATTTCCTAAGATTTGAGGGGGAAAAAAGATATTGCTTCCCTTTTGTTTGTAATCCAGCAACCCATCTCCAACTCAAAATATTGGAGGCAGAATCCCCATCATATAAATGTTTAAAGAAAAAATTCGCACCTAATTCCCAAGGCAGTCCAAAATTAAATATCCAAGTACTAGCAAACCACATCCGAGTATGGTTGTGTAAATAGTTATGAGTCTTTAACTCATTAACCCATGAATTAAAAAAGCTTAAATCTGTATCTCCATTAATTGCTTTTTCATAGGCTTCAAAATCATATTTAAAATTTTTTTCTGAAATAAAATCAACCCAAACATTCGGTCTATTCTCCATCCAACCTTTCCAATAAATTCTCCAATAAATTTCTTCTATAAATTTATTAATTTTTTGAGATTGATATTTCTTCTTAACTTCCTCAATTAATTCGTACTCTAATAAAATCCTATGCGAAACGTAAGGGGATAATTTCGAAACCGAGCTAACATTCTCTGGTCCATAATCAAAATTACGAAATTTTTCATAGTTTTGAATTTTATTCTCTAAAAAATCGACCCACTTTTCTTGAGCATCCTGAAATTGTGTCATTTTTACATAAGCTAGAACATATTTTTCTTAATTGTAACTAGGTAAATACTAAATTTTTTTAGGGAATCACTTAACGAATAGAAGTTCATAAAATTTTTTTTGAAAAAATGTTTTATTGAAGTATTTAATTTAAGCATTCAATAAGTACATTTTATACCTTTCGAATCAACTCCCCATAGGAAAATATTTATGGACAAATGAATTTTTACGGAATCATAAAGTTAAATTTTTATTTATGAAAACTTAACTTTAATAAAAATTCTCCTCAAAAATATTTATAAATTATTCAAGAAATATTATGGGTTCGTTATTAGAAAAAAATGTTAAACATCTTGATGAACAATATAGAATAGGCAACGCTCTAATATCAGATAAAGCTTTTGATCAACTTGAAAAAAACTTACTCCGAACAGATCCACAATGTGATTACTTTAATCAAAAAAATAATTTATTACTTCCCTCATTGGCTAATGAAAACCATATAGAGTTTTTAGCGAGCTTGTTAAAAAACACAAGATTGAGCATTCAACCAAAAATTGATGGATGTGCTATTGCAATTAATTATATAAATGGCAAGTTTAATAAAGCCATTACAAGAACAGGATTTGATGTCACAAGCAAAATTAAAAAGATTAAAGATGTCCCCAGTCGCCTTCCTATCCAACGAGATTTTCAAGTTAGAGGTGAGCTTTACTCCCCAAACCAAACTCCCTATTTTTCCCAAAAAATTACAAGCGAATTCCTCAACAATAAAAAAAGGATTGCAAAAAGTTTCAGCTTTTGCTGTTTCCAAATACTTAATGGAAGACTTAACCAGTATGAAACCCTTAACTATCTTAAAAAATGTGGCTTTAACACCCCTCACAGTTACTTCACTAATTTTACAAGCCAAGTCGAGTTATTTAGAAAAAGATGGTTAGATGGAAAAATTTTTTCAAAATACCCAACTGATGGAATTGTCATCAAAATAAATAGTAGAAAATTGCAGTTGCTTAGAGAAACAAATCTTTCAAAATATAATGAATGGCAATATGCAATTAAAAAATAATTTAATTTCGAAAATAATTAATAAATTAATTAAATCCTAAAAAAATTTTCAAATTAGAAAAAGGAGTAACTTTTTAAGTGGTCACGATCCTTCTGATTAGTATTTACGATAAAAATAATAAATAAGATTAATTCTTAATTAAGTTTCAACAATCTAGATAAGTTTTCAAAAATGACTGCAACTAATCTTAAGAATAGAAATTCCAATTGGACCATATCAGATATTCCCAATCTAGATGGCAAAACAGTTTTCATCACAGGAGCGAATAGTGGTCTTGGCTATTACACAGCTAAAGCTTTAGCAGAAAAAAATGCCCATGTTGTACTTGCTTGCAGAACTTTAGAAAAGGCTAATTCAGCCTTACACAAATTGAAGTCACTTAATCCTGAAGGAAAATTCACCCCCATTGAATTAGACTTGGCAGATTTAAATAAAGTGAGTGAAATTGGATCAAAAATTTCAACTGAGTTTGAGAAGTTAGACTTGCTAATTAACAATGCAGGAATAATGCATCCACCGAAAACATTAAGTCCACAAGGTTTTGAAATACAATTTGCGGTGAATCATTTAGCTCATATGCTTTTAACATTAAAATTTCTTCCTTTAATTGAAAAGCAAAAAGGATCTAGAATAGTAACAGTAACTTCTGGCGCCCAGTTTTTTGGAAAAGTTGGATGGAATAATCTAAAAGCAGAAAATTACTACAACAAATGGGAATCATACGCTAACAGTAAATTAGCTAATGTAATGTTTGCTTTAGAATTAAACGAAAAACTTGAGCAAAAACATATTCTATCTTTAGCAGCTCATCCAGGTATTGCAAAAACAAATCTTTTTTCTGCCCAGAAACCAAAGCCTAATCCAATTGAAATTTTCTCTTTAGAATTATTTAGCCCAATTTTTCAATCTGCCGAAATGGGTGCTTTACCACAATTATTTGCTGCTACTTCGCCTCAGGCAAAAGGGGGTGAACATTACGGGCCTAAATTTAATTTTAGAGGTCACCCAAAATTATCTCCAGCTTCACCATTTGCTACAAATAAGAAAGAAAGAAAAAGTCTTTGGGAAAAGAGTATGGAAATACTTAGTAATTTTTTATGAGTTTTTTAGTTTTATTAACTTCAAAAAATATTTCAAGATATGCAATTCACTTTCTGAAAGTTTCATAAATTCAATTAATGCCTGATAATTTTCTTCATCAAATTCTTTGGCCAATTCAAACAAATTATTATGATTTTCATTCACAAATCTCTCCGCTATTTGCGATGGAGATAAGCCCTTCTCAATTAAATCACCAGGAGCATTTTTCTCCCAATTCTTATAAAACCAAGAAAACCATAGTTCAGAAATATTTTCTCTCATAAATTTAATTAACTAATCTGGATATTTAAGTTTAGATCTAGGAAATCAAAATAAACCAGAAATTATTGCAAATATTGTTAGAAAACCTAAAACTGGCGAATAAAGATGTTGCAAATTTATAAAGAAAAAATCTCCTTTATGAATTTTAATGAGCAAAAAAATCCAATCTAAAATAATAAAATATTGAATATAAGTTTCCACTAACAACTGTTAAAAATAATGGTATTAAGGCTAATAGAGTAGTAAATCTATGAAGTTTTCTTATTTTAATTTTTAATATTATTTATTTTTCCTTAGATATTTATGAAGTTCTTTTTCACTTTCACAAGGCATCCAAGTTTCCTTTAATTTATGTGTTCCAATGCAACCCACATCTTTAGCTTTTTTTCTTTGGCTTCACCTTCAGTAGAATAACAACCTCTAAAATGAGCTTTTGATTCCATATAAGTAGAATTAAATCCAAAACTGATTAAAAAGACATTTATTAATTTTAATTTAGAAATGATATTAGTTTTTAAAGAATTTTTCATAATTAAATAGAACAATTACTTTAGAAACCTCAATTTAATTATAAATTTAATGCCTATTAAAAATAATTCAAAAAACGAAAAAAAAATTTATTTTGTAATTGGGTTAGGTAGATCTGGCTTTTGGGCAGCAAAGTATTTAAGAAGTCTGGGAAAGAAAGTTATAGTTTGGGAAAGTAATGAAAACGAAGAACTCTCAGAAACAAAAGAGATACTAGAGAAACTCGACATATCGGTTTGTCTAAATAAACAATTTTTATTTGAAGAGTTTTCTGAGTGTCTTAATCAGATTGAAGCTGTTGTTATAAGTCCAGCTATACCCATCGACCATAAAACAATAATCAAACTTAAAGAAAAAGGAATCGAGGTATTAGGAGAAGTCAATATCGCATGGGAAAGTTTAAAGAATATAAATTGGATTGGAATTACAGGTACCAATGGAAAAACCACAGTCACACACTTATTAAGTCATATACTTAGAACGAATAATTTATTAGCTCCATTTGCTGGCAATATTGGGACCCCATTATGCAAAATTGCGTACTCAATTAAAAGCAAAAATATTGATTGGTTAGTAGCTGAATTAAGCAGTTATCAAATAGAAATAGCGACACTTTGCATAAAACCAAAAATTGGAATTTGGACAACATTTACTGCCGACCATCTGGACCGTCACAAAACCCTTGATAATTATTTCAAGATAAAAAATAGCTTACTAAAACAATCCGAATTTAGAATTTATAATTATGACGATATACATTTAAGAGAAAATTTCAAATCTCTTTCAAAGGGGAT
Source organism: Prochlorococcus marinus str. MIT 9515 (assembly GCF_000015665.1). NCBI lineage: Bacteria > Bacillati > Cyanobacteriota > Cyanophyceae > Synechococcales > Prochlorococcaceae > Prochlorococcus > Prochlorococcus marinus. The sequence continues at coordinate 1,358,605 of NC_008817.1, forward strand.
TTGGATCACCACCAGTTCTAAACAATCAGATTTAGATCATTGTGATTACTGGATAAATAATGAAGACTTTATAGTAGAAAGACAGGAAAATTTATTGAGTTTAAAAAACTTTAAATTAAAAGGTAATCATAATACTCAAAATCTATTACTAGCCATAGCAGCAGCAAGAAAAATTGGATTATCACCTGAAAAAATAAAGAATGCTTTACTTAGTTATGAACAACTTCCTCATAGAATGGAGACGATCTATCAAAGCAATAAGCTTGAAATAATCAATGATAGCAAGGCTACCAATTTTGACTCTTCTACAGCAGGGATAAAGGCAATTAAAGGTGCTCCCATAATAATTTCCGGGGGAAAGTTAAAAAGTGGCAGTTATATTGAGTGGGTAAATATTATTAATAAAAAAGCAAAAGCCGTATTTCTTTTTGGCGAAAGCTCCCAAACTTTAAAAAAATTAATCCTTGAGGGAGGATTTAAGAAAGATATTTTCATTTTTAATGATCTTTCAGAGGTAATCAACTATGTCTACTCTTATATAGAAAATAATCAAATAGAAACTTTATTGTTTTCTCCGTCATGTTCAAGTTTTGATCAATTTAGAAACTATGAAGAAAGAGGAGATATTTTTAAAAAATTAATCCATGAAAAATTCAATCTCAAACTTTTCGCGCACAAAGAATTTAGTTAAAAGAATTGCTAGGTCGGTCATTACAACCAATTCACCACTAGCAAATATTGTCTTATTTAGTTAGTTTTAAACAAGAAATAGTAAGAAACATGAGTGAATCTAACAATTTACCTCAAGCTATAAGTCATAAAAAATTAACTTATTTGATGCTAAATGCTCAAAAAGATATTAATTCAATTAATGAGGAAAAAGACTTTATTAGCCAAGAAAAACAAGAATTTGATGAATTAATTAATAAATGGGAGATAATTTCCAAAGACGTCATTAAGACAATTTCTAAGAGAAATAAAGATTTATTAAAAGATAAATCTTCTAATTCCTTAATTGCGTTAGGTGCTATGGAAGTTCACGTAAATATGGCATTACAAGCTCTAAACGCATTTAAAAAAGATTCTTAAGACAATTTCTATATACTTTTCATAGAAAATAAAAGCATATCCACCTTCTTATCCGACTGAATATTTATATCGCAAAAATCAGATATCTCAAATCCCAAACCGTCACCAGAGAAAAGAGTTTTAATTAAATTATTATTTTTATCTCTTACTAACAAATTACCCTCTATTATTTGAATCCAATTAAATCTTTCTAGTTCTGAAGGCAAATATTTTTTGTCGCAAGTATTATATTTACATCGCCATATAGATATATCTTGATTAATAAGGAGTTGAGAGTTATTTTTTTTTGAAGAATTAATAATTAAATTATTTCCGGACAAACTTTTAATCGAAATTTGTCTATATGAAGGTTTCAGATCTTGAATATCCGGATATATCCATATCTGAAACAACTTGCAGTCTGAATTTTTTTCATTTTTCTCACTATGAGAAATTCCTGTTCCTGCTGACATGATCTGAACCTCATCCTCATGTATTATCCCCACATTATTTAGTGAATCTCTATGTGAAATCTCACCTTTTGTGACTATTGTCACTATCTCCATATTTGAATGGGAGTGAGTTCCAAAGCCGGAATTAGGAGAAATTATATCTTCATTAATTACTCTAATTTTTCCAAAGTTATCCCAAGATGGATCCCTATGTTCTGCGAAAGAAAAAGAATGTTTAGAATCTAGCCATTCTCTTTTTGATTTAAATCTTTCATTAGATTTTCTAAATTTAAGAATATTTAAAGCCATGCAATAAGTTTTAATGTCTTAGACACTTTTTATTTATCTTTAAGTAGAAGTGCAATTGATCAGAGAGATAGAAATTAAAACCAAATAAAAATTATTTTAAAAAGTTATTTTACTTTGAGCCTTAATTGCTTTATTAATAATTTTTTTTGCCTCATCTCTCGTTAAACAGTTTTCTGCTTCAACGTTTAAATTCTTTAATTTTTTTAATTGTTTAGAGATTTTCATCTCAGATTTAAGTATATTTTTAAAAATTAACATACTTTTTAAACAAAAGCATTAGTTTTTTACCTTACGAGAAATTAAATGACTATTTTGCTTTTAGAACAGAATTATCAGAACAATATAAAGGGTGTATGGGATTTTGCTTTTTTGTTTTTTTTATAAAAAGGGGGCCTAAAGGATTATTAAATTTATCTTTTTTAATTGAATAAGAATTTGATATTTTTTTAGAAATTTTGTTATTCCTATTAAAGTAGATCCCGTTGTTACCCCAGCCCAACCACAAATGACAATTTTTATTTTCAGACCAATATTTTAAATTTTTATTTATGAACTTATTATTTAAATATCCAATGGGTTTTTGATGGATTAATAATTCATGAGGATTTTTGGCAATCAAGGCAAATAAATTTATTATTTTAAGATTGCCATAATTATTGTTTTTGCAAATTTTGATTATTTTTCTTGTTGTATTATCAATGTAATTCGTATCTGAAAGAGATGGATTTAGACCTATGAAAATTATCTCTTTTATGGATTTAGTTAATTTGAAACTTAAACTCCATCTATATTCTCTATTTGTGCTTATTAGGCAACTTCTTTCAATGAAAAGATTTTTCAAACAAGCCCCACACCCCTAGCCATTAAGGTTGCAAAAATTGGGATAGTTGCAAAACCAACTAATTCAGTTGTAATGATGAATCTAAATCTTTTTACAAGTTTTTCAGGGATGTCAGGTAATTTGTTTTTACTCAGTGGTATCGCCCACAAAATATAAGTTGTTGTTGGGTATAAAGACAACAATCCAACCACAATATAAAGGGTAACTTTGATCCAAAAAATTGGATTATGTGTATAAAAATCTCCCCCTTGTCCAAAATATTTTACTCTTAGAATTCCAGTAACCAATATTGCAACCCCAGCCAAACCATAAATAACATCTGCAACAATCATAGATACAGTCTCGTTTCTATTAAGACCAACCTTTAAAGTTAACCTTTCGAATAAAAGAGATCCAAAGCAAAGTATGATCCCCAAGTAGTGGATATAAGCAACTAATGCACTTTTAGCTATTTCACCGATAAATAAAGTCCCTAGTAACATCTGCGAGTCTAATTTTATACAATACTAACTACTTAAATATCTATTCGTCCAAAAATGCTTTCAATAAAATCGAGATTTTTTAAATTTCAGCATTTTAAGAACCTTTTTTATTCCAGACCTCAACCACATCTGGGAAATGCTTTTCCATACAAACATCACAAACACCATGACTAAATCTAATATCACTTATTTTCGAAAGATACTTTTCTAAATGCATCCAATTGCCATCATCATTTTTAACTTCTCTGCAGTAAGAACAGACGGATAATATTCCTTCTTGTCTATGCAAATTAGACAAAGCCTCTAATAAATTTAGAGATTTTTTTCTTAATTCCAAAAAAGAAACTATTTGCTTAGATAATAATTCCATTACATTGTATTGATTAGAGGAAAGATTACCTGGTTTTCTATCAATAACACATAGAGTTCCAAGTTTATTTCCATCACTATTTTTAAGAGGAAACCCTGCATAAAACCTGATTTTAGGGTCACCAGTTACTAAGGGATTATTGATAAATCTTTCATCCTGAAAAGCATCCTCAATAATCAATGGACTATTCTCTTGTATGGCATGAGTACAAAAAGACCAATCCCTTTTTGTTTCACTAATTTCGAGGCCAACTTTTGACTTAAACCATTGCTTATCTCTATCAACTAAGGTCATTAAAGATATTGGGACATTACAAGTTGAGGCTGCTATTTTTGTAATATCGTCATAACACGATTCTGGTTTAGTTCCCAATATTCGATATTCGGCTAATGCTTTTAACCTCCTTTCTTCTTCTTCCTTTTTAGGAATTAGATTTTGCATTACATTTTTTAAGTTTTTCAACTTTAAAATTAATCTTTCTTTAAAAAACTTTTTTTGATTAATACTTAATAAAAAGAAGTTAAACTTATTGATTTGTTACTTTACTAATTGTTTTGAGACAGCTTTACCTGCAATCCATCCGCTAGTCCAACAATGTTGAAAATTGAATCCCCCAGTAATTCCATCAACGTCTAGAACTTCTCCTGAAAAAAACAAACCTGGGCATATTAAACTTTCCATGCTTTTAAAATTAACTTCATCAATTGATACTCCTCCCGACGTGACAAATTCCTCACCAAAGGGGCCTTTACTAGAAATATTATAAATATCTTTCATAAGGCTATTTATCATTTTCTCTCTTTCATTAGCCAAAAGATCTGACCACTTTTTTTCTTTATTAATTTCCATTTTATTTAATAAGAAAACCCACAACCTTTTTGGCAAAAGAGGTAGAGGTCTTAAATTAATTAATTTTAATTTTCCATTATTAAATTTAAGGTTATCAATTTTTTCTTTTAGTTCTTTGTATTCTAAATCTGACCATCTAATTAGTAAGTTAAATTTATACTTTTGGTCAAATAATTCTCTAGCGGCTATTGAAGAGAGCTTTAGGACCGCAGGGCCGCTAAAACCCCAATGAGTAATAAGTAAATCTCCTCTATTTTTAAAAGATTTGTTATTTAGTTGAATTTCAATATCTATATTCTTAATAGAAACGCCACTACACTCATTCAATTTAGTTTTTTCTGTAGTGAAAGTAAAAAGAGATGGAACAGGCCTTATTATTCTATGACCAAAATTTTTGGCTAATTTATGTCCGCTAGGATGGCCTCCAGTAGAAAGAATAAGATTTTTTGCAATTATCAAATTTTTTTTACTATCAAAAATATTAAACAGGTTATCTGCGGTTTTTACAATTTCTTTAACAAAAAATCTTGTCGATATTTCTACTCCTTTAGTAATTGCACTTTTTTTTAGGCAACTTATTACATCTAAAGATGAATCCGACACTGGAAATACTCTATTGTCAGATTCAATCTTTAAATTCAATCCTCTTTTCTCAAACCAATCAAATACATCTCCAGCAGCAAAACGATTAAATGATTCCAAAAGTTTAATTCCACCTCGAGGATAATTTTCTACCAACTCATTCGGTATCCATGATGCGTTTGTCACATTGCATCTCCCTCCTCCACTTATTCTTACTTTTTCCATAAGTTTTGAGGAACCTTCAAGAATTATTATTCTTTTAACTCCGTTTTCAGCGGCTATTACTGCTGTCATAAAACCTGCTGCTCCACCACCAACCACTACTAAATTAAAAGGGTCCAAAAATGTAGGCTCACAATTTTTCCTTGATTTGATAATAGCAATACAATTTATTAAAAAATTGATTTCAAATCAAAATTTCAAAGCTCGTATTAAAACATCCCGAAATATGAATAATAAATACACTTTAAATTTTTTGGTTCATATGAACACGCAACTATCTTTTATACATTATTTTAGTTAGATGATACTTTTATTTTCCTACGTTAAATATTCTGAAGCTAGTTTTCCCATGACGGGTCAGTATACGGCTCTTTTACTTTTAACTACAGTTATTTGGATACTTCTTTGGTTTGGTTATAGACAAAACAAAATAAATGATGAAATAAAGAAAAAAGAAAAGGAAGAGAGAATTAACGCGAAAATCGAAAGGAGAAAAAAGTTAGAAAATTTGTATCCAAACAGAAAAAAATAATTTTTAAAGCTATAAATTAATTGCTAAAAATATTAATTAGATTTTACTTTAGTTTTAGTTTTGAATTCGCTTCTAATTTCAATCAGCTTTGAAATTTCTTCATTAAGTTCTTCTTCCGAATTGAAGCCTAATATATCGAAAGGCGTTAGACCTAAAGAAGCATCATTTTTATTAATTATTTCCATTTTATTGATAATTTATTTTTATAGTAGATAGTTATTAAATTAAAGTAATTGCTTGGTGATTGATTCAAGATAATACTTACTGCTTTTGGATATAAACATGAAATATAAATTTTTTGATAAATTACTTATGAATTCTCTTACCAATAAATCTCTTTACTAATTTTTAGAATCAAATCTTACGTTAGTTTCTTGATTCATCAGCTTCTAATGACTACATAGAGACGGTATATTATTTAAATATAAATTTCAAATTTAAATATCATGGAAACTAACAAATTAAAGTCTCTCATGCAATATCTACCAGGTTTTATTATTCTTTTATACGTGTTATTTTTAGCAGTAACAACATTTATAAAGTAAAAATTTTAAATATAATTCATTTTGATTGGAATCATTTCCGCCTTTGGAGCAGCAATATCTTGGACTTATGCATGCTTCATATGGCGATCTCAGACAACAAAGTATAAATCCATTGATATAAATTTAATTAAAAATATAATCGCATTTTTAATTTTTTTACCTGCATTTTTCAATATCAGCATTTTAACTAATTCAAAATCTATACTTACTCTTTTACTAAGTGGAGTTGTAGGAATAGGTTTAGGAGATACTTTTTATATAAAGTCATTACAGATAATTGGCACTAGAAGAACTCTATCTATTGAAACATTATCTCCACTATTAGCAGCACTATCTGGTGAAATTTTTATTAATGAAAATTTAGCACTTAGATCTTATGTAGGGATTGCAATAATATCAACTTCACTTTTCATTTTACTTAGACAAAGAACTAACCTTGTAGTTGATAATATGAACCCCATTACAGAACACAATAATTTTAAAATTTATATATTTCCTTTTTTATCAGTTTTGTTTGCTGTATCAGGGGGGCTTTTATCTAGAATAGTATTTTTATATAGCGATCTATCCCCTTTCCAAACAACAGAGATAAGGTTACTTGGGGCAATAATATTTTTAATAATAATAAAAAATTTTAGAATTAATTTTTTCCTTAAGAAATTAAATAACAATGATCAAAAAAGATTTTTACTCTCAATATTTTTAGGAACAAATTTAGGCATACTACTACAACAAATTGTTTTCAAGACTCTTCCTTTAGGTATAGGGTGGACTTTGCTTAGTACCTCTCCAGTGATTTCTCTTTTTTTCGCCAATAAAGAAGAAGGAAAGATAACAAAAAGCATAATATTGTTTACTACATTATTATTTTTAGGTTTATGTTTAATAATTCTATGAGATAAATACATGTAATAAATACTCATGTTATTAAAAAAAACAATCAATAAAATTATTTTAGAAATGTCTTTAATATGAAAATCCTAAAGAAAAAGAGACTTGGTATTTTTGAAGTGTATATTATTTTCTTATCATGCATATATACGGGCTATATAGGTTATAAAGCTTTATTGAGTACATTATTTACCTAAATTGATTTATCTCTTGAACTGACTTTATCAAGTGGCCTCCATCTTGATCATCATCATCACTTGAAGCAAAAAATATACAATATATTCCTAGTGAAGCTATAGATAAAGAAATAGAAAGTGCTGAGAGCTCATCCATCAAATAAAATTTTTTCTTAATCCTAATAGAAAAGAAAATAAAAATCTGTAAATTTGTTAACAGTCTCAGTGTTTAAAACTTAGTTTTGTTTTATTTTTACTGATAACATATGACTATTTTGAAAGAATTTTTGAAGGAATTTCTTATAAAATCGCCACACAACGCAAGTTAATTATTCAGTATGGATTTAGGATTAGCCCATTTAGGAATGTGAACCATTAATTTCCAATTAAATCACAAGGAGAGTGAAATTTGTTAATCATTGCAGAATAAACAAAAATCTAAACTAAGGCAGAATAGTCAAGGAATTTTTTTTATTCCCTTAAGTTATCTCTTGTGATTTATAAATAATCAAAAGTAAAAAAATTCTTTAGATTAGGAGATTAAAAAATTTTAATACGATTAAATAAATTTGAGTACCAATTTAAAAATTACTATTAGATTGATTCTTAAATCATATATTTTTTTTATGACTTTCACTGATAAAGAATATTTCGAAGTTATCGAAAAGAACGAGACAGTAAAAGAAGCTTATGAATTAATAAAACAAACTTGTATTAATCTACAAAAACAAACTAATTGTCCTGAAGAGGATATAGAGAATTTTCTAAAATTTATTTCAAAACAATTAAAATTTAATGAATAATAATTCTTTTTAGAAGAAATTCATCATTAAGAACACTTTTAAAATTATTTATCAGCATTAAAAGCTTAAATATCTTTTTTAGGATTTGTATTCATACTAGAAGTTCCATTAGCAGCTTTAACATAGAAAAAGAAACCTACTATTCCAGCAATACCAAAAATTGCACCTAAAGAGTTAAAAGAGAAAGAGAACATAAAAAACTATAAAATCAAGATAAATAATAGTTTTTGAATCCAAATTCCACAATTATTGTTAAGTAACATTTATCACATTGATATATCTCAAGACGTCAATATCAAAAAATTCCAAGGAAATTTCTAAGTAAAAATTTATCTGATGACATCAAAAAAGGAGAAATTTTCTTATTAAATAATTCTCCAAACCCCTTACATCACAAGTATAAATTTAATTTTTCATTGCGTATTTAGAAAAACTAGTAGGCTAGAAGATACATCAAAATATCCACAATTTATATTTTTTTAGTTTATGTTGGATATATGACAGAAATTTACACATCAAGTTCATCGATTAGTCCATTTGCGGCTATATTATGGTGTTTTTACCCTCTAGCAATATTAGTTTTAGTTGAATTATTTTTAGGTGGTGGCTTTGATGATGACAATGACGATCAAGACGGTGGAATGCTAATACCTGCATATTCAAGTTCAAAAAATTAAATTTAATTTCTTGAACAATACATAAGCTCCTTACCAAAAAAAAATGGGTAATACATTAATATCACTCATATTATTGTCGCTTCTCATTCTTATCTTCATTTCATGGTTAACAACAAAAACATTAAAAGAAGGTAGAGAAGCTCTTAAAGAAATTGGAAATTTAGAAAATAAAAAAAAATAATATTTACTCAATCGATATTTACGTACAAATAAGCTACAAGAAATTAAACTTAAAATTTCTAAAGAATTATTAGAAAACTTATTTTCCCTTATTATAAAAGTAATTTCTTTCATATTAATATTTATGATGTCCTACTAGAACGGTTTAAAACTCTATTTGGACAAGGTTTAATTTTTAACATTTATTTTAAATTAAAGAAAAACTACTCATTAAAGTAGATTAAATTTTGCTTTAATAAATTTATTCTGATGAGATCTTAAAATGCATCTTAATTCCCTACTTTATATTTTTTCCATATCTTTATTTATTTATGTCATGGCACTATTTTGGAGAGACCTTCCTAATCAAAAAAAGAAGTGAAAAGTAATTATTTTTAATATTGTTGACCATACCAATTTATTTAGTTATTAATTTAATAATGTTTATATTAATTTTATATATGCCAATTGAACCATCAAATAATTCCAAAGAAAAAGATTTTTCTAAGTCTTTAAGAATTGAGAAAGAAAACATTATATGTAAGGACGGCTTTTGTACATTACCCAATCAAAATGAAAATCCAAACATGATAGAAAATAATGTGAATTTGTTTGATCCTATTTAATTCCGGGGATCTAAACCGAAGCAAAAATATTTAAGTTAATACTCCTCTAAAATAAACTTTATTCGGTTAATAAATTTTTTAAAAATGTATAGTAAAATTTTTAATGCCTATCAAGAATTTTGGCTTAAAGCTACGGATTTCGAGAGTAAAACCACAAGATTGGATTGGTGGTATGTTCAACTAGCAAATGTCGCGATATCTATTATCGCTATCCCAATTTTTTTAAGAACATTTGGTTTTAACGTTTATGGGTTAATATGTATTCTGCCTCAAATAGCTATTGATATTAGAAGATTGAAGGACTTTGGCAAGAACTGGAAATGGATTTTTATAAATTTACTACCAGTTTTTGGATGGTTAATATGGTTTATATGGCTGGGGTTTGGTAAATCTGGGAATGGAAGGTCTAAATTTATTTAAAAAAAATATTTAAACATTAACCTAAAGAATCTAGATCTCTACGATGGTGAACTGAATTTTCTTTATTATTCGAAGTGTTTTCTTTTGTATTTTTATTCAAATTCTTTTTAGTAGCAAGAATCGAAAAGGGTGTAATAAGATTTTTCATAACAATATCTAATTTCTAATAACCTAATCAAAAGATGATCACAAATGAGGTTACTTTTCATATTTAAACCGAACAATTATGTTCATTAAACCGTACCAAAAGACAAAAGCACCTAGAAAAATATGGTTTTTACTTTTTTACTTTTTTACTTTTTTTAAAATCCACAAAAGTAACCTTATTACGAAACTCTAATTGTTTTTTTAAAATTCTGAATACATGCCATTCACATTCAGTTAACTTTTGAAATTGATCAAGAGTTTCTTTATCTTCTTCATCAAATTTATCAAAAATGTCAGATATCCCCAAACTATTTAATGCAATAAATTTCTCTGCCACTTCTTCAGGCTTTTGACCTGAAGCAAACTCATCAAAAGCCTCATAAGAATTTAATTTTCTAGTTAACCAACTAAACCACAATTCAGATTCACTATTATTCTCCTCTCTGACTATTTTCTTCATATAAAGATCATTTACTACATTAATGATTATTGGTGATTCTTTATTTGGCACCTGTACAATTACTCATATTTATTTTTTAAAGGATTATTAAAAAGAATACTTCAAGTAATTCTTGATTTTTAATAAGAGAAGACTTTACCTTTAAGAACAAAAACCAACAAAATTTCATTATGGTTTTTTATTATAGAGATCTAATAAAAAAAAAGCTAAGAAAAAATTTTATTGAGCAAACAATTTCTATACTTCTTTAGCATTTTTTCCATCAAAATTTCATCCATAATCGAAACATTTGGAACTCTAGGAATGATAGAAGTATTTTTTTCTAGCTTATTGAAAATACTATAATTCACCTTTGAGAGGAAACTCTAGCGAAAGAAAAATCTTTAATAAGAGTAAAATCAAAAACAAATGAAAGACTTAAAAAAAATCAAAATTCATAAAATTTAGCAAGAAATTCAAAAGTTAATTTTGGGAAATAATTCCAAAATAAGCAAAATAATTAACTTCAAAAACAAAAAAATAAGGTATGGAATTCAAGATTTTTAGTTTTTAATATAAAAATATGGCTTATAAGGAGTTATGGATAAACAACATCTTGTAGATTTAATCTCCAGCAGTTTGATTAACGAAAGCCAAAATCTCAAATCAAGGGAAAGTTCTAGTGAAATAATAAATTATTTAAATAAATTAAATTTAGAGCAATTAAGAACCATGTCTAAAGAATTTATTCTCTAGATATCAAAGAAATCATAAAAGTTCTATTAGAAACCAAATCTTAGTAAAGATAAATGAAAAAATCAGTTCAAACCAAAAACCCTAATATTACCTATCTATTTAAATAAGCGCCTTATTCCAGCTATCTTTAAATAGCTTTTTTAAAATTATGACAATTTTCATTGGAAATTTATCATGGAACACTGAAGAGAAGGATCTTAAAGACCTTTTCAATACTTATGGTGAAGTTACAAAATGTATGATTCCTTTAGAGAGAAATTCAAGAAGAAAAAGAGGTTTTGGCTTTGTCGAAATGACCAGTGAAAGCTCAGAAAAAACTGCGATTGATGATTTGCAAGATGTCGAATGGATGGGCAGGGAAATTAGAGTTTATAAGGCGGAGCAAAGAGATCGCTCTTCAACGAAAAATAGACGTTATGGTATTAAAAAAAATAGTTAAGAAGCCTCTTCTTTATTATTTACTTCTTAGTTTTTTTGAAAAATAAATTCCTAAAAACTGTATAAATAAGAAGCCTTTTATTTATTTATGTAGCCTAAAGAATCATAATAAAAGTAGGCATAAAATAAAATTATTTTGGAAAAAGTTTTAGTTACTGGAGCATCTGGGTTTATTGCTTTGCACTGCATCCATGAGCTCCTAAAAGAAGGTTATATCGTAAAAGGATCTCTTAGAAATATGAAAAGAGCAGAGGAAGTAAGAAAATCTCTTAAGATAGATTCAGAAAATCATAAGCTGGAATTTTGTAAACTTGACCTTCTACATGATGAGGGTTGGGATGAAGCAGCCTTTGATTGTGATTATCTTCTTCATGTCGCATCTCCTTTTACTATCGCAGAACCAAAAAGAGAATCTCTTCTAATCAATCCTGCATTGGAAGGTACTATAAGGGCATTAAATGCTTCAAAAAAATCCTCTAAAGTCAAAAAAGTTGTTCTAACTTCTTCAATGGCGGCAATTGCTTATGGACATGATAAGCAGTTATGTACGCCTCAAGACTGGACAGACACAACAAAAAACGTCGGCGCTTATGTAAAAAGTAAAACAATTGCAGAGAAAGCTGCATGGGATTTTGTTCATAATGACAATGATCATTCTTTTTCAATGACAACTATTAATCCTGGAATGGTTTTCGGTCCACTGCTCAGCGATGATATTGATGGGGCTTCGGCAGAACTTCTTTCAAAAATGATTAATGGTAAATTCCCGGCATTACCAGATGCTTATTTTACTGTCGTTGATGTAAGAGATGTCGCTAAGTTGCATGTCGATTCTCTTAGAAATAATAAAAGTGATAATAAAAGAATTATTGCGACTTCTCCCCAAGGGATAAATATCATGAAAATTTCAAAAATTTTAAGAAAAAATGGTTATACAAAAACACCTCAAAAATTTATCCCAACAAAAATGATAAATTCTCTTGCGTCTTTTAATAAAGAGATGAAAAGTATGGCTAATATGGTTAATAGAGGTTCTTATGGTGCTGATATTTCAGAAACTATTTCTATATTTAATTGGGAACCAATTTCACTAGAAAAAACATTAATTGATATGGGTAATTCTTTAAAACAAATTTCAACCAAATAAACCAATAACATGGTTATAGCCATAGTTTTCGTATATCTTAAATTTATAACTTTACCACGATAATTTTTAACTCGACTATCCTATCTATAGAGAATCAAAGAAAAATTTATATGAATAAAATCAAAAGATCTGATTTTATATTAAAGCCATTTCTAAAAAGGAATAATTTTAAAGCGTTCTATCAGCTAATAACTACTCTCGTACCAATAATCGCTATTTGGATTATTGTTTCTAAAATTGTATATTCTCCTCTTTTGCCAATTGCAAAAGGGATTTTATTGATTCCCATTCTCTTTCTTCTTACCCTATTATCTTCAAGAACATTCTCATTAATGCATGATTGTGGACATAATTCCTTATTTGAAAAACGTTCTTTGAATAACTTTTTTGGTTTTTTTCTAGGTTTGTTAAATGGAATACCTCATAAACCTTGGGCTAATGATCATGCATTCCACCATCGAAATAATGGGAATTGGGAAATTTATAAAGGTCCTGTAGATGTGTTAAGCCTAGAAGATTATGAATCTCTTACTAAAAGAGAAAAACTTATTTATAAAATTAGTAGACATTGGTTAATGCTTTTACCAGGAGGTTTCTTTTATTTGGTTATTAAAGCAAGATTAGGACTTATTTTGATTATCTTTAATTTTATTAAATCCTTGATGATAGAAAGTTTTATTAAAATTAAAGAAAGAAATTATTCTCAACTTTTAAACATTAAATCAAGAATTAAACCTCCTTTCTCTGATTATGGAGATAATTTTGATGAATTATTTGATCTGATTGCTAACAATATTATTGTTATAACTGGTTGGATAATTATGTGTAAGTGGTTAGGAGCCGTATTTTTCTTAACTTTTTATTCGATAATATTAACTTTTTCAGCAGCAATTTTCATATGTATCTTTTTCATACAACATAACTATGAAAATGCATATGCGAGTAATACAAAAAACTGGGATATTGTCGAAGGTGCAATTTTTGGAAGCAGCAATTTAGATATACCAAATTGGTTAAATTGGTTCTTAGCTGATATTTCTTTTCACAGCATTCATCATCTATCAGAAAGAATCCCTAATTACAATTTAAGAGCTTGTCATAAAGCAAATATACATTTACTAAAAAAGTCAAAATTTCTTAAATTAAGTGACTTCCCTAATTGTTTTAAATATATTATTTGGGACAGTAAAAATGAAAATCTAATCCCAATTAATTAAAACTAGCTGAATCTTCTTCTCATTTTCCTTTTTAGAGGAACATTACTGTAAGCGTGGGCTCCAATAGATGGAGGCAAGTCGTTTTTAACAGGATGAATAAATGCATTTGCCATGCTTTCTAACATTTTAGAAAACCAATTTATAATTGATTTCATATGAAAATATAAAAAGTACATTATTATCATCTAACAATATTTTAAAAAAGTAAATCAGCATAAAGACTGATTTACTTTCAATATTATTAATTAGAAGATAATAACTAGTAAAGGGTAAATCATCTTTATGAATAAGCAAAAATGGATCCCTACAAATTATCAAAAAGATAGGCTAATATCTTGCACGAAAAGATACATATATCAAAAGTTAAATGAACTACAAAAAGAAATTGAATGTCCGAATGAATTTATTTTTGATTTTATAAAAGATATCCAACAAGACTGGGACTCAAATAGTTATAAATTAAAAGCAGAGAATTTACAAAAAAATCAACTTTAGAGCAAAATTTAAAATAAATATAATTATGTTTTTAAGTATTAAATTAATCCTATAAAGATAGATTGAAACTAAGTATTTGGCTGTTAATAACAACAAAATACAAAGATAGTAACTAATACTTATTTATTCGTAATTTCTTAACAAAGCAACAATTAACTTTTAAAGCTATGCTATATCTCATTCCAAATTAAGGAACAAAAATTATGGAAGATTTGTTTTTTTCTTCGAATCAAATAACAAAAAAAGATACTATAGATTCATATTTTGAATGCATTAGTGAATGCAGCATTGTTGATGGCCATCAAGAATGTATAACTCGATGTGTAGAAATTCATCTTAAAGGAGGAAATAAAAATGAATAAAAAATATTCTCTTCAAAGAAAAACAACTTTAAAGTGGAACTCTAATGGCGATCTTTCTGAGATTGATATGCTGAGAATTTTGGATAAAATTTCGGCTTCTGAACTGAATCAATGTGAATTAACATGTGATTTAGATCAATAAACACGGGAAAAATATATTGAATATCTTTTAATAAACTATTTATAAAAATATCAATTTTCTATATAAATATATTGTTTATTGAATCAATGATTAAGAATATAAATGACTTCAAAAAGCTCAATAATGTTCACATGAGAGAAAAAAATCTGAATTTAATACTAGATTCCCGTTCCTAAAAACTTGCTCAAGAAGATCTTAATTTGCTGAGAAGTCATGAAATGCGTGGTATTAGAATGCTTCTAGAAATAGCTAAGCCTTAATTAATACTAGAAGAGCAAAATATCTTATAAACTATCACTGTTTTTGGATGAACCAACAATTATTTTTGTAGGTAGGGCGTAATCCATGTTATGGCTATAATTCTATATTTGTATTATTAATATCAACCATTAAAATTTACTGAACCTGTTTTCAAAATTGAGGCTAATAAATATCCTTTTTAGATTTACTTTTATTTTGTAAATTATTAGAAATTTCTTGCCTTGTTAATTGTATAGGTTCTACTTTGCCGGCATCGCCATGCGTTGGGCAATAGTAGGTCATTAACATCCATTTTTTATCTTTATTCATAAAATTCTCCTTTAATTAAATAGCAGTAACCTTATTTAGGACATAAACTTAAAATGCTTCTAATATTTAATATTTTTTTTTCTTTTGCTTAACAATATATAAAGTTGTAAAGATATTGCCTTGCTAGATATAAATACGCATGACTAAAAAAACAATTACTGCTATTTGTAAGATAAATTTTTAAATAAATTAATGTCTCTAGAATCTATACTTATGGTTGTGGCTCCAATATGTGTTTTTACAGCAGGAGTTATTATTTTGCCAATATTAGTAAAACCACGAAAGCAGTCAGATACTCCTAAAAGATATGTTCGAGGCTTATAAATTTAATCCAGATTTTATAAATATTTTATTGACAGACAAAAAGTAATTGAATAACGAAATAAAAATTAAGACTATATTAAATTAAAGTCTTTCTAAAATATTTGTATAAAAATGGAATTCCCAGAAGCAATTCTTTTTGATTTAGATGGTGTTCTATTAGATACAGAACCATTACTAGCTTATGCGTGGAATGAAACCGCCAAAGAATATAATCACTATTTATCAAACGATAACTTATTACAATTAAAGGGAAGAAGAAGAAGAGATTGCGCAAAAAAAGTTTGTAAATGGATAAATAAAGAAAATTCAATCGAGGAATTACTAATTACTCAAAAATTAAAAGTAGATAAACAGCTCAGCAAAGCAAAACCTTTTAAGGGGGCAATAGATCTAATCAAATTTTGTATAAATACAAAATTACCTATTGCTTTAGTAACAAGTAGTAGTAGCCAGAGTTTTAAAATCAAAAGCTCTTCAAATTCCTGGTTAAATTTATTCGAAACAAAAATTCTTGGAGATGATAAATTTATATCTGCTGGCAAGCCTTCACCTGATCCTTATTTGAGAGCATTAAAGATTTTAGATGTAAATCCATTTAAAACATGGGTGATAGAAGACTCATATGCAGGATCAGTTTCAGGACTGAGAGCTGGCTGTAATTTAATATTTTTTTCCAAAGATAATGAGATCCTTAATAAATTAATAAATGAATTTAACCAAGAAAAGATTCAAAAAATTAATGAGTTGTCAGAGATTATTTATTATTTAAAGTTATATAAAGGTTTTTAAACTAATCAAATTAAATCCTAATTCTTAATATGTGCGGAAGATTTGAACTAAAAACTAAATTTGAGAACTTACCAAAAGTTTTAAAACAAGACTATCCAAGTGCGCTTAATACTAAATACGAGACCCAGAATTTAATTCGACCTAATGATCCAGTCCTTGTAATTAAGAATGAAGGAAAAATTCAGACTACTTTTATGACATGGGGGTTTATCTCGCCATGGGCTAAAGACCCTTTTGACAAGAGAAGACCTAGACCCTTTAATGCGAGGTCAGAAAGTGTTGAAGAGAAAAAATTGTTTAGCGGAAGCTGGAAACATAAAAGATGCTTAATACCTGCAAGCGGTTTTTTTGAAAAAAAATATCGTATTAGAAAAGATAATTATGAAACTTTTTGGTTAGGAGGGATTTGGAGTAAATGGTCTTCACTTGATGGTGCTGAGTTAGAAAGTTGCTGTATTTTAACGACTGAAGCAAATGATTTAGTGAAACGTTTACATCATCGTATGCCAGTGATCATACCAAATGGATACGAAAAAAACTGGACTGATCAGGTTAAGGATACTGATGAATTGAAAGGGTTAATTCCCATAATGAGGGGTTGGCCTTCTTCCGGATGGATAACAGAAGAAATTAATAAAAAGCCCACTACCCAAATGAGCTTATTTTAAAAAACATATTAATTTTTTTTGTTATGGAGATTTATTAACTATTTTGTTTTATCATTTGAGCTTAAATAGTTTTAGATTAGTTCCAGTTAAGTTAATGGTTAAAGTAGTTAACAGAAAAATTAGATTTTTAAGATGGCTAAATACTGGTTTAATCTTACCTCTTTCTGCATTCGCTATTACTTCAACTCTATTTCTATATTTAGTTCTATTGATAGCCCTAAAATAATTATTTGCGATGAATTAATAACTTTCTAAAGATTTAAAAAATATTCATAAATGTTCAAAAATTTACCCTAATTAATACTATTTGAACATTTGACACTACACAGTACTTTCACAAAAAGAATCTTTGATGGATAATAAATTATGTAGATTAAAATTTATTTAAAACTAAATCCTAACCAAAAAAAATTTGAGTAATATTAATTTTTCTGGCCTTAAAGGTCAAGCACTTGCAATAAAGATGAGTGATATCCCAAGCTTGAAAGAGTTTCAAAGTGTGATTCCAAATCACTGCTTCAAACCTCAAACCAGAACTTCATTACGCTATCTTTTACAGTCGACCATTATTCAGGCAATTGTTATAGCAATAGGATTAACTATTCCTTTCACTCAAAGTATGATCCCAATTTGGATTCTTTATGCATTTTTATCAGGAACAACTGCGATGGGTTTTTGGGTAATTGCCCACGAATGTGGTCATGGGGCATTCTCGAAAAATAGGACCTTGGAAACCATTACTGGATATTTACTTCATTCATTATTATTAGTTCCATATTTCTCTTGGCAACGTTCACATGCAGTCCATCATCGTTTCACCAATCATATAACCAATGGAGAAACTCACGTCCCAATAGTTATTGATGGGAATGGAATTAGCGAAAAAGTTGGAGGTGAAAAGGAACTTTCTTTTTCAAGTAAATTAGGCAAAACTAAGTATGGAATTCTCCAACTTGTTCTTCATCTTATTTTTGGTTGGCCTGCTTATTTATTATCAGGAAGTACAGGAGGGATCAAATATGGAACTTCAAATCATTTTTGGCCAAGGAAACCTTTTTCTAAGACATTATGGCCTGCTGTATGGGCTAAGAAAGTTTGGATTTCAGACATTGGTGTAGCTGCAGTAATAATTGGACTTATTATTTTAGTTACCAAATATGGAATTTTTCCAATAATAGCAATGTATTTTGGTCCCTTATTAGTAGTTAATTGTTGGTTAGTTATCTATACTTGGCTTCATCATACAGATTCAGATGTTCCACACCTCGCTAATTCAGAATTTTCTTTTATGAGAGGAGCCTTCCTTTCCATTGATAGGCCTTATGGCAAGATTATTAATTTACTTCATCATAATATTGGTTCAAGTCATGTAGTTCATCATGTGTGCCCAACTATTCCTCACTATCATGCTACGAAGGCAACTCTTGCAATAAAAAAAGCATTCAATAAAGCCTACCTTTTCAATCCCGATCCAATACATAAGGCTTTATGGAATATTGCTTGTAATTGTATTGCTGTTAAATCAGAGATGGATGACGGAAGGTATATTTGGCAATCCTCTTACAAAAAAAATGTTCAAACCAAATTCTGATAATTTAACTCATATCACATAAATTTACGCAAATCTGAAAATAATATAAAAGATTCAGGAAATTAGGTACTTTCTATCTTAAATAGTTAACTATATAAACGTTATAAGATTAAGTCATGAGTGGAGACAACCTATACGGGAAACAACCAATTAAGTTTTACTCTGAGGAAGTAACACTTACCAAAGTACAATTATTAGAGAAGCAACTAAGTTTAGGAGATAAAGTAACAGACCTAGATGAGAAACATAAGGAATGGAGTAGGAAGTTATCAGGATAGTTTTCTAATAATATAAATTAAAGATACATTAAAAAGTAAGGAGTATAAAAATGAATTTCGACTTTAAATGTATTGCAAGTTTTATTTAAAATTAATTATTATTTAGAAACTTTCCTATAAATTACAGAAAAGTTATTTGCTGGCATTTGACATAACTTTTCTTGAACGAAACTATTTTTGATGGCTTCATTGCTTACTTCTTCAAGATTTCGGATACCCCATAACTTATTTTGCATTTTTAATGATTTATCAAATAAATTATTACTTTGACTTGTGTGCTTATTACCAATTTTAAAAGGCCCGTACAATATTAAAAATTGTCCATTTTTTAATAATTTACTAGACTCCCTAAATAATGATTTTGTGCAATTCCAGCATGCTATATGAATCATATTTATAGATATAATAATATGAAGGGATTCTTTTACCTTCGAGGGAATTATCCAAGGAATGTTCTCAACATTTATGTCTATAGGTTGAGGCATTTTAAAATTTAGTCCTTCATAATCAATCCAGGCAGCGATACTATTTCTATGAATAAGAAGAGGATCACTTGATTGCCATAGTATTTCCGGGAAGCGTTTTTGAAATACAACAGCGTGTTCCCCACTACCACTACCAATTTCTAAGATTGATCCTCCTTTAAGCGGAATTGTTGATAATAAATCTCCTATACACTTTCTATTACGATTAGTGGCAGGAAAAAAAAGTCTATTATCTTTAATCAAAAAAGTCCCTTTATACAAAAAAAGTAATAATTAATATTTGTTCAGCGATATAATTATATATATATTTATTTATTTAGCTCGTCGCAATTTTGGGGCTTTATAAAACATTATTTTCAAGCTAAAGAATAGGATCATAACTGTAAGCAAAGGTAAAATATAAAGTATCAAATCAGTACCAAATAAAGAAGGAATGCTTGCAAAAATTAAATGCATGTAATAAGTAGCAAATGACATAAATCTTTTATCTAATTAATTTATTATTAGCAATAATTTGATAAAAAAAAAAGAGTATTTTTTCTAGTTTAAAAAATTTAAATTTTATTTTAATATAAATAACTTTTTTTGATATTAGACTTTATTAATAGGGAATTCTGATTACTAATTTAAGGATTAAAAAAGATGAGTCAGCCTGTATCCCTACTAGCTGACTCTTAA
Source organism: Prochlorococcus marinus str. MIT 9515 (assembly GCF_000015665.1). Taxonomy (NCBI): domain Bacteria; kingdom Bacillati; phylum Cyanobacteriota; class Cyanophyceae; order Synechococcales; family Prochlorococcaceae; genus Prochlorococcus; species Prochlorococcus marinus. The sequence goes on from NC_008817.1 coordinate 1,379,135, forward strand.
GTAATCTTAGTTAAGATTAACCTAAAGTGAGGTTATTTAAGATAAGACTAAAGTATTAAAATTAAAAAAAATACTATTAATTGATTACTAAAAAAATAAAGAAGATTATAGTTATTATGCCTTAGATATTGCACTCACTATATTTTAGTATTGTTCAATAACTGAAAATGGAAATTCTTTTTACATCTTTATTAACAAATTAAAATTAACATTTGGAGAAAATAAATTCCAAATAACGTAATAAAATTTTGGATATTACTTTTTAAAATCTAACTATAAACACAGTAATAGATTAAATTATGTTATAGTTAAATCATCTCAGGTAGAGATAAGCATAATTTATATTGACAACGCAAAAAAAATTCTCAAATTGCAAGAGTCAATAACTTTAAATGAATAACTAAATTTGTTATTTAAAACACAGGTCAAACAGTAAAAATCAATTCTTATCAAGCCTGAATTAATAGCTTCAAAAAATTAATTCAATGAAAAAACTTAACAAAAAGTATGCTGATTTATTGCATCAAGCTTCTATAGCAACTGGAAGAAAAGAAGCAGTAGGACTTCTACATAAAGCAGCTAAGCTACAAACTAAATTTGAGAAAAGCCTAGATTCTAAATAACATTTATTTGATTTGGAACTGAAATTAAGGTGTATAGATTTCATTTTGATTTTTCTTCAAAAATTGTTTATGAAATTATCTAATTATAAATAAAAATATTATCAAGTAATTACGACATATAAATTGCAAAATCTTAAAGGATTATTACCAGATTATGTAGTTATTGAAAGATACAAAAAGGTAATTTCCTTAACCAAGTGATTACAAAATTTAAATACATTTTACCTAGAAAAACCTAAAAGAATTAAGCTATTCTTTTTTTAATCTGCAATTGAAGAAATAAAAAACTTTCCCAAAATGTTTAAACTTCTAATGCAAATAATTTTAGATTCAATACTAATAATTATTATTTCTCTTTGAGCAATGCCTTGAGTTGTAGGTCATCCAACTGCTCTAAATAATTTCTCATTGCAAGCCATGACTTGCGACTTTCTATTTTTCCACTTTCCTTAAAAATGTTTGCGGAAACTTGATCAACTAATTCTTTATGATTCATAAAATTATTCTTCACCAACTTGTATAAATAAACCATTAAAAAATTCTAAAAAAAATTTCGATGGATAATTTCCTGCAACTCTTTGCTTTTTATTAAAAATTTTCTCTTCGTTTAAAATGAGATTTGTCATGTGGCTTAAGATTTTTGGTTGAGTTTTTTATGAGTCCCTAAAATTACTTTCTCTTGATATTGTTCGCATGAATGAGTCAAATGCTGACCATGCCAAATAAGTTTTTGATGGCAGTTGCAGCAGAGAATTGAACCACGACTTGCTTGACTGGAGTAATCAAATTTTGAGCAAGTAATACAGACATGACTACCTATCGATCTCGAATATGTTGGATCTTCAATATATTCCCATTTTTCATGAAGCTTACGATCCCTCTGAAATAACGAAAGCGCTGCGACTTTTTTTTCGACCATCACCAAAGCAATACATTTGTACTACTATTCTTACCCTTCGTTAGGCGGATGTCAACTGCCGAGATGAAAAACTAGTGTTATCGCGGAACTCTACCAAACAAATCGTAATAAATATGATATGGCGCATATATGTAGCAAAACTGTCGCTTTTACAGCCAAAGCAGGCGGGATTTAGACTATTTATTTACAAAACTATATATATGTGTTATATTAATTAATATTAATTATTTTCAAAAATGACTCCAGAAGCAGAACGTTTTAATGGTTGGGCAGCAATGTTAGGTTTTGTAGCAGCTGTTGGTGCATACGTAACAACTGGTCAAATCATACCAGGTTGGTTCTAATGAAGAACAACGACACTAAAATTGTTGAAAAAGAAAAGGTTGTAGCTGAAAGGCTAAATGGAAGATTTGCGATGTTGGGTTTTGTAGCCTTAATAGGAGCTTACCTGACAACTGGTCAAATTATTCCTGGATTTATTTAAAGATTCAATAACATTTCTTCCCAGATTGTTAATAACAATCTGGTTTTTTTGTCTATAGTTTTGATAGTTTCATTATCTTTAATCCCTTTAATTATGGATTTTAAAATTTAGAAAATAATATAAATTTTAAACTGCTAAAAAATGGCTAGATCCATCTTTATTATTAAAAAAAATGAACACATTTAATAAATATTTACCTTTTGGATTTAAAGCTCAAAATATTATGCCATTTTTTATTATTTTTAAACTTCTTACCTTCTCTCGTTTTATTTCTTATCTGATGAACCAATAAAAATGATTTATCCTCCCCCTCAAGTGGTTTTTGCTTTGCTAATTTTATCTACAGCAGTAGTCCTGATTTGGGATCTTAGATACAATCCTTTCGGAGAGGACCAAGACGGGATATAAAAAAGGCGTATTCAATTTTATTAAGAGCTATTGATTTTCTAAAATTCTTTGTAACTAGATTTTCTTTTTTTTAATTGAAGGTTCAAAGTTTATAAATTCTCCACTTTTAGTTGCCATAAAATTTTTTTGTTTTTAAAAGCTTTTTGCTCGTTTGTGTTTTATTTAATTTATGCGAGATGATTCAAGATCTTTGCGATAATCAAAATCATCTTTACCATACTTACAATTGTAACTTAGATGATAGTGGAAATAATAAGATGATTATATTAATAGATTACTTCTTTAATCAGTATAAAAACTCTATCGGAATAATAAAAACTATATTAAAGTCAAAGAAATAATTGGAGGGAAATCAGATGAACAACCTCGGATTGGAGATTGTATTCTGGCTAACTTTATTAATGTATCTTGGAGCTAGACTTACTCAAACTAAGAAAGATTACAAACAACAGCATTAAAAAGGCAGTTTCTAATTAATTGTTTCTTATGGATATCATTTCACATATATTCAAAAAAAGTTCTAGATTCTTTATTTAATATTTATTTATTAGTCAAGATGAAATAAAGAACTAAAAAAGAGAGTCAAACTGAATGTTTGCAATTTGGCATTTGCTCCTCTGAAACTAAAAAATCAGAGGTCATTCCTTATTTTTATTATTAAAAGAGGTATTAATCATGGCATTAAATGATACTTTTAATATTCTTCCAAAAAAAACAACTAAATCAAAAAACGAGTTAACATCAAATTTTGCTATTAAAGATTATTGGGAAGAAAAATGCAGGGAGAATCCCTCTAAAAAAGAATGTCTTTTTTATTGCGACTAAAATTTTCTTTTTTTACGTAAAATTGTAAATTTTGCAGATTGATTTTCAATAGATCCGTTTTAAATTAAAAATAATTTGAGGAAGAATTATGCCTACAAGAAAGAAAAATTCCAAGGCAAAAAAAGTTGAAACCAATACTGAATGGTTGGATAAAGTTATTAATCAATTAACAAATAAAGAGTCAAGTCATTATCTTTAGATTTTGATTTGTTTGGATTTAATTTCAAAAGCTAAGACTAGCAGTAATAGATTAATATTTAGCCTCCAATTTTTTTGAATACAGTTTTAAAAAATCCCTTAAATACTGCTACTCAAGAAGTATATCTAAATTGAGAAAAATCTCGTTTATATAAATATTCTTGTGGTTAGTATTATTTAAAAATTTTAAGTCAGTGTTTTAGGGTAGGTCTGTAATAATCTAAAGAAAAAAAATATCAGTTTATAAAGGTGCTAGATTTATTATTAAATTAAGGGTAAAAAATGAGAGTAAAGCTTGAACCTGAAACAGCTTTTATAGGAAAAAAATTTGCATATATTTTCCTAGGAGTAATGTTTAGTCTTAATGCAATAGCATTTGTTTGGTATTTCTTTTTTTCTAAACTAAATTAGATCTTATGAATTATCACTTTTTAATTGATATTATATTAATTTCTACAGCTATATCTTTCGTTTTGATACTTAGAGCTAAAAAGTAAATCTTCTAAAAAATTTAATTAGATATGAATAAGGGATTTATAGATAAAAATTTATATTCTTATTATTTAGGTATTAAAATAATTTTATCATCTTCTTGAGGTTGATTCATTAGTTACCAAATAAATCTATCCGTCAAGGATTCAATAAATATCAAAAACTAGCTTATTAGAGATCAAAAGATGCCTGGGATAATTTGACCCGTTGTTACATAAGCACCAAGTAAAGCAACAAAACCAATCATTGCCCAACGACCATTAACCTTCTCTGCATTTTGAGGGTAACCTTCATAGGAGACAGACTCATCGATATATGGACGAGTTTCAGCTGGAAACATATTCTGTCTTCCGCCTGATTCTGTTGTTACTTCTGAGTTTGACATTTTGAATATACAATTGTTAATGAATGTAACATAAATATTAAAATATGTAAAGCTAATGGCCTATTAAAAGAGGTCAAGCGGAAAATATGCCAAATGTGTGTCGAATATGCAGATATTCAGAAATGAATCTAAGATGCTCTTTCAAATTTACCAGAAATTTATGAACTCTTATTGACTCAAGACCTAACACTAAAGAAAAAACATCAGTCTTGGATTACTTATAAGCATTTATACTCACGCTAAGTATTTTTGCTTACTATGATACAAGTATGGCATTTAGGAAGTGCTTAGCTGTTTAAGCTCAGTTCATCTGAATTTAACTTATTCGTCATGAGAGTTTGCTAGTAGGGATACAAGCAAACTTTTTTTTAATTTATGGAGTTAATGAATTAGTTTCTAGCAGATAAATTATTCTTTTAATAAAAATGTTTTTAGATCAATTGGTACATAGAAAAAATCTATGCAATAAGAATTTATAATTTACAAATATTTTCAGGAAATAAACCTGTCAAAATAAAAAAAATTTGCTAAAAAAAGGATACATATTATAAACGGAATGTCCCTAGATTTCATTCTTATCCCTTTTTGCATTATTGCTATTTTATGGCTTTTTAATCGGGAGAACAAAATTTATCGTAATAATAAAAAAGAAGTCCGATAAGAATGAATTTAAACTTCAAAAATTTCAACTTTAAATTTAATATCACTAGATTTTTTTAAGTATGATTTTATTTAGATAACCATTTTCTCTTGACTAAAGTCTGCCAAAACAATACAAAGAGTCTTTAGTTTCAATTAAAAAATGTTGGATATATGGATAAATAACTTAAACAAACTAGAAAAGAAATATATCATTTTAAAAGATCAATACCTAACTAAACTCCGTTAGATCTCCATAGTAAGAAGGTTCCAAAACCTAAAAACATAAGGACAGGTATCCAAGCTGCAAAAAAGGGAGTCAATATACCAATAACCCCCATCGAACTAAAAACGAAACAAGTTAAATAATATAAAAAAATAAGTATAATACTAATACCAAATCCTTGACTCTTTGAAGATCTAATATTTTGTTTTATCCCAAGCGTGCTACCTATCAAAGCAAAAACTATGCAGGACATAGGTAATGTCATTTTTTCATAAATTCTTACTTTCATCTTTCTAGATTCTTTTGTATTTCCTGACATCTCATACATTTTCTGAGCTTTTCTAGCTTGAGATATTGTCATATTATTTGCGTCAAGAGGGATCTCAGCTAATTTAGATGGACCATTATCTAATGGATAAATGTAGGTATCAAATATTATCGTTGATACAGATCCCTCATCCTCAGTAGCCATTATCTTTCCATTATTAAATTGCCAACTACTTAATTCTTCATCAAATACACCATTTTGAGCGGTTATTAATATTTTTGTTCCTTTTTTTGAAAAATCAATAACTGTAATATCATACATGGTTTTCTTTAGGAATCTCCGTGCATAAAAAATATGAGTTAAATGAGAAGCTCCATCAATAGGTTTATTAGTATTACTATCTACAATTGAACCATATTTCGAAAATGAAATATTATATCTTCCTCTTTCAGTTCTCATTGATTTCCCCATACTATTCTGCAATAAATCAGCGGCCAAACGATTTGAAATTGGAACCAAATTATCACTAAAAGTAAATGTAAGAAATGTCATAAAAACTGCCAAAAGCAAAGAAGGTAAAACTACTCGAAAATTATTAACTCCTAGACTTTTTAGCGCTAATATTTCTGAATTTGAAGAAAGATTGCCATAAGTTAGTAAGCATGAGAGTAGAACGGACATAGGAAATGCAATAACCAAGAATCCTGGCAGGCTTAAAAAAAAGATTTTTAAAGCTATAAAAATAGGTAATCCATACTCAACAATCTTTCTTATGAGATCAAACATTACCCCTACGGAGAGAGATACGATGGTAAAAGCAGAAATTGCAAAAAATAATATTGGTATTAATTTCGATATTATCCACTTATCTATAAGAGGAATTTTTCTTAAAATTGCAGACATCTTATAGTGCAGTTTTAAATTTCTCAAGATAATAATTCTAGACTAGAAGGAACTACTTTTATTGGAAAAATATATATACTATTAGATCTACTAAAGAGATTATCCCTTTTTGCATATAGTGAAGAATTCTTATCGAAATTCATAGAATCAAAGAATATATTACTTTCTTTAAAGTAAGGTTCGTCAACAAGCGTAATTTTTACATTTTTATATTTAGTTATTAGCTCATCGCCTTTTTTTAAATCGAATGAAAAATTTTCTATTTCTCTGATACTTTGGGTAACTAATAATCTTGTTCCAATAAAATCTAATGGAACATATGTTTGAGGATCTTTTTTATTATATGTAGCCCTTATCTCTGAAAAATCGTTATATAAATAATGAGTATCACAATCAACTAAAGACATTGTATTAGTATTATTTTTGGCAACAAATTCTCTAATATTCAATGGAATTTCGTTAGTTTTAAGCGGATCAAAACGTAAATAAGAAGAATAAGTTGACAAGATCATTAAAAATGTAAGTAATGAAATGCTTAATATTTTTTTAATTAGAAATGCTTTAAAAAATTTTTTTTTGAACTCCAAATATATCAACTGTAAACCAACTGCAACCAAGAACAAAATATATGGTGCTATAAATAGTGAATGTCTTGTTAAGCCAAAAGATAACTGCCCAATACTTATTAAGAGAGTTATAAAAATTAAATTAATTATTGAAATATCAATAGCAAAATTTAATGATTTAGAGTTTTTATATGGAATCGAAATCTTTATCTCATTTAAAAATCTTTTATATATGGTGTAGAAAGATATAACAAACAATGAGATTGAGGTAAAAATTGTAAGAATGCTAATTTTTGAATACTGAGGAAAAAAAGCAAATGGGGTCAAAAAACCTCTAAAGTCAAAATCAATTCTATTACCGCTATTAAAAGGAAAAAACAATAAGATTATAAATAACAATGTTAGAAAGCCTATTTTATTCGAATTAATTATCAAAATAAATTTATCAATTAATATGTTTTTATTCTTATTGTTTGCCCTTAATTTTTTTGTAAAAATCCTCTTAATATAAAGATAAATATTATGAGCAAAAAAGTGAACGATTGAAGGATAACTAGTTATTAAAGCAAGACTAAATCCATATTTTGAAGCCTTATTACGAAAAAATATTGTTGAAGAAATAGATATTAACGAACCTGAAATAAACCAAATAGTACTTCCTAAATGATAGGTATATGAATTTATAGAATAAAAACTTAGAATACCAAACGAACAAAGAAATGATATGTATTTTGATACGCCAACAAATTTAAGAGATTGATAGAAAAGTAGTATTACTGAAATAAAAAAAACTATATTTATAAATGAAGCGTATTCATAAAACGACCCAAATCGATCAGGTAAATATAGTCCATAAATAAAACCCTCTAGAGGAGGATATGTCATTTTTAAAGGTAATAATATTAAGGAACTTATAAAATCAAATGGAATAATTGAGACTGTTAAAGCAAACACAATTCTAAGAGGAGCAAAAATAAAGCCTGTTTTCCATATATGACCAATAAAATGGCCTTTTGAAAATAATGAAGAATCAGTTAAGTATTTATAAACATCACTTGAGTCACATTCGTGAAAATGAAACAAGGAGATAATTGAATGAGATATCAAAACTAAAAAAATAAATAATGAGGTAATTATTTTTTCTTTATCGCTCAAAAAATTTTTTAATTTAGTCAAAATAAACAATTTATAAAATTGCGTCAATTAATATAAAAATAACTTAAATATCGAAGTTATCAAAATATTTTAAATTGATTGATAATCGTCCTAAAATATTGATTATGTAGCTTATTATTTTTTATGACTATTGAAACAACTGTTTTCACCTTTAAAATTTCTAATACTTTTGAAGAATGGGCTAAAATGTTCGATAGTAAAGAGATTGATGAATTTCATAAAAGTGTAGGAATATCTCCTATCTATAGAGGTAGAGGTTTAACAGATCACCAAGAAGTTATTGTTATTCATCAAGCAGAAGAAGGAGTAGCTAAACATATATTTTCCGATCCAGAAACAATAAAGAATATTGAAGCTGGAGGACATATCTATAGCACTACAAAAATTACAAGTTGGTTATCAGATTAAATGGGAAAGGAATTCAACTTAACTCAAGGGATTACTTTACTACTTTTGAAACCTTTAAATTTGCCATCAAACTACGTTTTGAATTTGATTATTTGGATTACAAATCCCAAAAATAATATTGGTTAATAATATTGGTTAATAATTTTAATTAATATTAAATTCATTTTTAGAGAGAATTATTGAAATGAATAATTATTTTATTTATTTTTTCGTTTTATATATATTGATTGTTTACCGTAAATTAAAAAAGAAAAAAAATAATTTGAATAATATATTTATAGTCACTTTCGATAGTCTTAGATTGCGTGAAGAGATCACAATTAAGTAAGAAAAATTTCGCTAAGATAAATTATTTAGAGTGATCTAGAAAAGATTAGTCACTAAATAATTAACTAAAACCAAATAATTATGACCATAAAAATAATTTAACTAAACTTTTGATAAAAAACTTCAAGTCAGAATCAAACTAAATTCACCTTTAAAAACTCGCACATTTATGGCTTCAAATTTATTATAGGTCTACATATACTATTTTTAAAATATGGGAGAAGCAAAAAGAAGACAAGATTTAGGTATTCCTCCAAGAATAAAGAAAGTAAATCACGAAAAATCAGATAGATATATTTCTTGGCTACCTATTACCAAATCAAGAATTAAAAAATATCCTTACATGGGAGTAGCAACTATGGCTTTAGGTGCCATTATCTTCTTAGTTAGTGGAGGATTTAATACTACTAGTTAATTATTAATAATTTAATTCTGAACTTTTACGTGGTGAGTCTTTATATATTTAAAATTACTTTTTATCTATTCGCATATAACCAAACCAATCAGGAACATTTTTTTCTTCCACATAACTATCATCCGGTATTAATTCTATTTCCCAATTTCTTATTTTTTTTATAAGCTCACAATCATCTACATCCGTAAAACTATCAACCTCAGATATATCGTCTTTATGTTTTTGTTTACAGTCAATCAGCCATTTTGATTTTGCTCTATTTTTTGCTTCTGATGAATTAGAGGCAACGATAAGTCCAAATTCATGTTTTTCTTGCATAGAGCTAGGATCATATCCTCCAATATTTACAAACCATAAATTCTTATTAGGAATTTCTACTTTCTTCAAAGAAGTTTTTTTTGATTTAGTTTTATCTGTATTTTTAAGATTTATTTTATAACCATCAATTGAATCGATCTTTTTATAACTATCAATATGTAAACCATTGTGAGATCCAAACCAAGCATTTCTTAGTTGATCAAAGGTATCCTCAATTTTTGAACCGATAACCCATCTGACATCATGTAGTTCAACATTTGCTTTTGGAGATCTTCCTCCAACCACAACTAAATAAAGAAATTTTTTAAGAGTTTCCATTTGTTTACATTAAATAGATAGATAATTAAAATAAATAGTTAACTGAAAGATATGATTAAAGGATAATTTATATTTTTAAAGAGTAATCCTTTTTATGAAACTAATTGGGAAATATAAAAATTCAGGATTTGAGGCTGTAGCTGATGGTGTGATTTCTTTCTTTGATAGACGAGAAGACTTACATACTAATGGTATCGCTTTTGGGCAAAACATCTCCTTAAATAATGATCCTTATAAAGTTTCAACAGATATTAGTCTTGTTTCTATAGACAGATCGGACCCAGAAGCTTTTGCAATATCTGAAGTCATAATTAGAGGGGTTAATGCAGGACTAAAAAAATATCTGGAAGATCACTCATTAATTAGAGAATGCTGCCCAGAACAATCTTTATTTGTTAACCCAATATTTAATTTACAACGTTATGCACCAGGAGAAGGATTTAAAAAATGGCATTGTGATTGGACTATTAGTAATGAAGCAACGGAACCTGTACATAGAGTCTTAGCTTGGATTCTTTATTGTAATGATGTGGATTCAGGCGGAACTGAGTTTCTTTGGCAGAAACATCATGAAGCTGCTGAAAGGGGTAAACTTATTATCTTCCCCGCGGGGATATCTCACATACATCGAGGAAGAGTAAACAAAAAAGATATAAAAACTATTGCAACTGGTTGGATAAATGCTGGTAATTTTGAAGACTACATTTCACGATTAGCAAGCTCCTAAAATACAAACTATTCATAATTATCAAAGTAGAAAATTATTTTATGTAGTGTCGCACTAAATCTATCTTATAAAATTGATGAATGATAAATTAAAAAATATTGATTTATTTAAACCAACCCTTTTTATTAGTTTTAATTTCAGGAACTGTTTTAACCTTTTTTATTTCATCTTTTCTACCTTTGATAATCATAAGTGGTACTATTGCCCACAAACCAAGGAATAATATCCAAAATACGTAAACGTTCATAGCTATTGAATTAATTTTATTCATCCTAAAGATGTTTTCTATCAGTCTGTGGCTTTCTTTTTATAGTACTCTTTTAGATGTATAATCTGCATCATTTAATTATTTTAAGATTTAAATATAGACCAAAATTACAAATAAAAAGTATTAAATCCAAATAAGAGAATGTTAACAAGATATTAAGCAAAATTATCTACTATTTTTATATAAATCATTTAAGCTAGAAAGTTTACTAAATATAGATTCCATCGAGCATTATTATGTGTTGAGAATGTATTGAATCTATACTATCTTCTTCTTCAGGATCCTTATAAGATTCAATCTCAGATTGAACTCTTCTTTTGTAAACTTCCTTGATATATGACATTTCTCTTGCATTTTTATTTAAAATTGAGAATGATATTGTTTTTAATTTCATATTTAAATTCCCTAGAATTTTTAATGGACTCTGACTAATGAACTTGAATTTTCATAGTTGAGTAAAGTCTGTTCTTCGCCTAGTAAAAGGAGAAAATAGGCATAAATCACCAAGATTCGAATTTGATGAATTTATACAGCTCAATACATATTTTGTACTGGTGTAGTTAGCGTTAAATGTATTTAGCTTACTTTTGTTACCTTACAGTTTTAGCTAGGTTTTTCACAATTTTGGCTATGAGATATGTTCGGTTTGAGGAACATTTATATACGGATAAAGGATCAACAATAGAATTTTTTTAATGTTAAGTGAATATAAAAACAAAATGATATCAATATAAATTTAAAATTGATATTTGGTAGCTATTTATTGGTGCTAATAATTTTTAAATTAGAGAAAATATGAAGTCTCATTTGCAAATCAGAATGTATCACGCTAGAAACAAATTTTACAAATACAACCACAAAGGTTTTATAAAAAATAATCCCTTATGTTATTAATCTATTTTTATTTGAATTAGGTAAATCACCGATTTCAGAAAATATTCTTAAGGAGAAATTCTATGTTGGAATATATATGACTTTATCTTCTAATTTTTGTAAAAATTGAACTTCTAGTTCTACTGAAATAGAAGATAAAAAAATCCCTACTATAATCTCTATTAAATGAGTAATGAATCAGTTACTAATTAATATTAAAAAAGGATTTTAAATTCTTTTTTGATAACTTTATATTCGGAATTAATATCATTTAATATTCCATCTACTTCATTTTTCAAATCTTTAAATTCATTAATTGTTTTTTTACTTTTCGCGTAAATAATTGATTCAAATGTTCCAGGATTTGTATTCTCAATCCAATATCCTGCATAGCAATAAATCCTATTAGGGACAATTTTTATTATTTGAGAATTCTTAGAAGCTTTATATCGATCAATCATCTTGTTTACTAAACGTCCTCTAGTTTTACTAACACCAAATTTTAGAATATCTTTCGAAATTAAACTAAGATTTTGGGATACATTTTTTCTCTTTTGTATCGAATTCCTAGAAAGTATCTTTTCAAGAGAGTAACAGTAATCAAATAATTTTGTATTTTCTTTTTTTGAAGGGTAAACTAAACCGGTTAAGTTTAGAAGTAAAAAAGAAGTGAAAAGTAGGTTTTTAAACATTTTTAATTCAAGAATTTTTAGGTTTGTGATCTGAACTTATATAATTATCATGAAAAAACCTGATTGAGTTTCCCATTGAAATTGCACAATCAGAGGAAGAAAACATTAATTTCATAGCTCTCTTAGCCCAACTATGCCTAATCATATTTATTGTAAATCGAGGGAATTTCTCTTTTTTAATAATTTTCTTTAATCTTTTACTCATTTGTTCTGTTTTGATTTTTGAATAAATAGCATCATATTTTTTATCATTCATATTGTATTCCCAAGGTCTATCAATATTATTTAAATCAAAAACATCTACCAAAGATTTATCTAGAGAAAAAGCTTTCCTATCCTCAACTTGATTCTCCTCCCCCTTAAGTCCTAATACAGTGCAAGTTTTATTTTCTTGTTTAACTTTCGATCCGAAAACTTCATAAGGTCTTAAACCGTAGCAATACATCATTCCAAGACTCCACTTCCATTCAGACATCAGATCCATCAACTTTAATACTATTTCAAGTAACTGATCATTTTCAAGGTTAAGTTTAGTTTTTACCATGTATTTTTTAACATCTAGATCAATCAAAATTTATTTATATCCTCAGTAATAGTTGCAATAAGTAAATTATATAATCCTCTAAAACTTAATAACAATGTATTTATGAGTTTTTATATTTGGGAGGTTACCCTTCAAAAAGAGATAAAGTGATTTGTTTTAATAACTATTTAAATGCCTTTGAGTATTCGAGATTATATATTAATCTTTCTCCATCATCACTATCATCGTCATCATCGCTAAATAAAGAAATTAGCACATAAACTCCTGCAAGTCCTAAAGTCATTGAAATATAGAGAATTGGATCGGCCATATTTATTTTTTTATAAAGTATATGGTTGATTTCTAAAGCTTCCGCAGTAGTTTCATGATAACCATAGAAACAATCTAAGAAGTTTTATTTTTTTATTTATTATTTATGCATACCTGAAACCGAACTAGAACATTCCTTAAACCGTACCCACTTCTTATCACGAATCAAAAAACAATAACTTTCGAATTTACAAAATCATTTTGGAAATGACTTATATTTTTAGGAATTTCATAAAATTTACTTAATTAATAAAATTACGAGTGTTCATTCTTCAAAATCAATCTCATTGAAATCTTTTACATCCTCATAAAGAGTACTGAAAGACTTTTCTATTAAATCCTTACCTTTCCTAGTAAGTTTCAAAAGTGTTCTTCTTCTATCATTTGGATCTTGTTCTTTAGAAACTAAACCTAAGCCTGGCTTACCTAGTCTATGATATCTGCTTATATAGTCCGTCATCCTTGAGGCACTAGCTTTGCTCATTTTGAAGTGATCTTCTATATCCTTTTTACTACACTTTTGATAAGTAGCTACATACCAAAATACAGCCATTGATTGTAATGGCACTTCCTGAGTATTATCTAACTTCATGAACATATGTAGAACTCTTAAAAGGTTGTACGATTCGTTATCTATCTTGAGTAATTCTTCGAGTTTCGCTTGTGTCATCTCTGATAAACTCTTCTTTCTATCATTATCATACTAAACTATATAATTCGTTTTATACGTTTAGATCCATGCATGGATCATTTGTAATCTATTTATAGTTGGTGATCCTATGTAAATGTCACATAATTAATCATGAGATTTTTATAAAGCATTAGAAGACACAAAATATTTTTTACAATTTTTATCTAATAAAACCTTAAAAATAAAATATAATAATCATTCTTTATCGCTACATCAACTTATATAGACTAATAATCATATTTTGCTGCAACAGATGTAGACAATTAAATATAAAGATAGAGAGAGATGGATTATGGATCAACACTTTTAGATTTTAAGTCAAAAAAAATTTCCACTTACTAAGTAAGTTTTATTAAATCTGTAAAGCAAAGCCAAATAAAAAGTTAAATTTCTGGGGTTTCTTCCCAAATCATCTTATAAATATTATCAGATTAATATGTGGAGAATTTTTTGGAAAATAGAAAAAAGATAAAAGTAGCTCCATTGAGTTTTTATTCAAATGATATGGCTGTTTCGAAAGATCAGCTAGCTCATAATCAATTGAAGTTAACTTTTCAACGAGACTCAGTTATGAATTTAGATCAAAAACATAAAGCATGGGCTCAAGAAAATAAGGCAAATTAAAAAAAATTCTGCTCTTATGGAATTTATGAAAAAATCAAATTTCGCTCAAAAAATATTCTTGACATATCAAAACTAACTTGATAAAAAAATCCATGCTGAACTTAACTCTCAATGTTGAAAAATATCTTTAATTTTTTATCTGATGTATGTTTAAACTCGATGTAAATATTATTTTTGAAAGAAAAGTTAAATATTCCAAAGAATTTGAAAAACTTAAAACTCCCAAAAATAACCATATAATATTAGTTCTCAGATAAAAATTTTATGGAAGAAGATATTAACTTTAGAATCTCAGAGACAATAGAGGCTTGCAAGAGTGTGCATTACTTTAAACAAGAAAAAGAAACACATATCTCAATATAAGAGTTATTAATTCTAGAGGAAATTTATGGATAAAACTTCCTAAAATCATCTCAAGTAAAACTGTTAGTAGCTCTAGGAGAGATAAGTTTAGGTGTTTTACTAGGAATAAAGATAAGCTCTTTGAATATATGTTTATATATGAAGAATTAGTTAGGGCATTACTTAATAAGCCCCAATTTATGAAAACGAGAAAAGAATTTAAATTAGATTCACGTAAAACTTAAATTATTCCTGGGACGATTTGGCCTGTTGAAATATAAGCACCAACTAAAGCTATAACACCTACGAGAGCAAATCTTCCATTAAGTTTTTCTGCACTTGTCTTTTGTGGATCAATGTTCCTTTTTTGATTTTGATTTTCCATTAGAATACTCCTGGAATAAGTTGACCTGTAGTAACATATGTTCCCACTAAAATCATGAAAGCCATCATTGCTGGTCTTCCAATAGCTCTATCGAGAATGTCTTTGTTTGAATTCATGGTTTGAGTATAATTAACTCTTAAATATTACTAATTGTAAATAAAATTCGAGAGCAGTTTGTATCATTTAAGTTAATTTACACATAAATGAGTCAGATGTGTCGCAAACAGTCTAGTATCTCATTATTAAATTAACATTTCCTCACAATGACTACTAACGAAGATTTAGAAAAAAGAATTGAAATTTTAGAAAAAGAAGTTAAACATTTAAAAGCAGCATTACAATACCAAAAAAAAAAAAAAATGATTAAAAGATCCAAATTAACTGAAGGTTGTATTATTTGATATTGATAAAAAGAGCTCTCTAAATTATTTTAATAAAGTTAATTTAAGAATATTGGATAATGGAAGTTTTTCTTTTTGCACTGTTTTTTTTAGTTACTATTATTTTCTTTGTCGCAGGGAAAGATGATTTTGGAAGAAAAGAAATCAAATTGACATCTGAGCAGAAAGAAGAAGTTAAAAAAGATATTAAGGATGTACCTACAGAGGATATAAAAAAAGAAGTAGTTGAAAAAGATATTAAGGATGACTCTAAAGGGGATGTAAAGAAAGAAGAAGTCAAAAAAGATATTAAGGATGTACCTACAGAGGATATAAAAAAAGAAGTAATTGAAAAAGATATTAAGGATGACTCTAAAGAGGATGAAAAGAAAGAAGAAGTTAAAAAAGATATTAAGGATGACTCTAAAGAGGATGTCAAAAAAGAAGTAGAATAATAACTAGATAAAAAACTATCAATGATTTATGGATTTGCTTATCTTGGAATGGTTATCGCTATTAGCGCAGGGTGGGTTATTCTTGCAGTATTAAAGAAACCTGAGTTTATTGAAAAGCCAATTGAGGAATTAAAAAATAAAATAAGACCTTTTTTAAATTCCAAAAAAGATGAATGAGAGTTTCAATAATCTCATGTCTCTTATCAATTTTAGCTATACATTTTATTTACCTTAATACATTACCAATTTTCGCAAACACATATCCACAAAATCATCTCATTACTAATCAACTTGCAGAGAAATATTGTGATTCTATAAAAAAAAATCTTTTCACTGGTCTTGATAATGAATCAACATTGAAATATGAATACTTTTTCTCCGCAATTCCTGAGAACGCTATTCAAGATAAAAATAAATTCTTAGAAAAATTTAAATTAGAGGTTAAATCTACCTGTTCATATAAGATTTCAAAATCTAATGAAGCAGAGTTTAATTCATTTTTAAAAAATTATTTTAACAATAGAAGTAATACTCCAAAAATCAAAGTTGAAGCAACAAATCCAACACCTACTAACCCAGCAACAATACCAGTATTGAGGTAAACCTTCACTGTAGCTAATTCTTTACCTTCTTTTTTAGACATGATTTTTCTACTTAAATAAGCACATCCAAGCTATCAAAGAGAACAGTACTAATGTAAGACTTAAAATACTTTTACTATTTGCTTTGCCTTTTTTCTCAGTTGATTTGAAAGGTACTAATGCCATAAATTTTGTCTAAAAATTTATAACCACTATTACATGAGATTTTTAGAAAGCAAGAAAGTTTTATACAGGAATTTGTATTGTCTAAGTTAAAAGTTTATAGATAATTACTAAACTTAAAAAGTTAACCAAACACTATATAAATTCTTTGTTAGGAAACTATTGCTTTTTAAACATTGCATTCTGATTAGTTAACCAAAAAATAAGGAAAATAAAAAAAGATAATAAGGCTCCCGAAAAAATTGAAATAAAGAAGAATTCAGTTGTTAAATCAGAATCAAAGAAAAACAAATACATCTAAATACACTTTATTAATGAATATGATCTGCTTCATTATGGTTTTGACTATTGTGCCCATGAGCAATACCTAGTTCATGCAACCTTGCATGTTCTTTAATAGTGTCTCTTAACTTGTATGAAGATGGTCCAACTGTAGTATATATTCCATATCCTATTGAACCGAAAAGTAGTAATCCAATACTCCCTAAAAGTAAAAATAATGTTGGATCTTTAGTTACACCTACCATTTTTTGAATTTAAAAACTCTCATAAACATAGTTATTTTACTAAAAAGATTCAAGTTCAAAATTTATAAAATAAGGAGGCAAATTTTAATTAAAAATATAAAGAATAAATGTTTAAAATGTAAATAATTACTGTAATCTAAAATTAATTATCACACAAATATCAATTAAAAATATTTTTAAAGGTATCTTAAATTACAAACTAGTGTTGGGAAACATTCAAATCAATTGATATTAAAGAGTTACATCTAACATTAAAAATTTGACAGTTGGTATAAACTAATTAGCAATTAACTCTTTTTTTTTTATGAAACTTGAGTCGATTTCAATCGCAGGTAATAAGACCACTCAATCCGGAGTTGGTAAGAAATTTTTAATAATTTCCATCTCACTGACTGTCCTTTTAAATACTTCAGTTGCGATTTGGTTTTATATTTATCTCCAACAAAATGGTTTAGATAAATTTTTAAATAAATGAATAGCTTTCTTCTCTCAGCAATTGTTTTTATAGGTGTTCTTTATGGTTGTGGTTTATTTTGGCTACTATGGCATTAATTATTTAATTAAAAAATTATTCATTAGTTACTCACAGTAGAGTTAAAATAAGAATCTATAACCCTTTTTTGTTTTAAGCTTTTGTATTTTCTTTTAGCTGAAATAATTCAACCTATAAATTGTATTTTAGTTTCCGAAGAAGTCCCAAATATTTCTATAATTTTATCTGAAAGAAGATCTAATGCCCTTAAGGGCATAATTTCAAAGGGGTCTAGTATTAAAGGAAATTTTTACACAAAAAAACCCAATAAATCAAAGCCTTCAAGTTGGAGCTTTGAAAATACAAATATTAAATTTAACGGGGAAATGATACTACTAAAGGATGATAAAATATGGCATCCTTATCAAAACAAAATCAAATCTCATGAAGTGAATAAAGTTCTGTTTTCAAGTTTGTCGTCAAAACTATCAAAGGTTACTAATGAAACAGATTTACTGAAAGCAACTTCAGGATTTTTTAAAATTGAAACTGGGTGCTATGGAGGGCGTATTAATAAAGTTTAGACATTTCTCAAAAATACATAATTTTCTTAACGATTAATCATGAAGAGTATAAATATACACTTTAATAAGCAAGTCAAGTGACTTGTAAACACACTTTATCTATAAAAAAGTTTTTATACTCTCGAATAGGAGAGAATAGACAACCTTAAAACCACGACATTCAAGTTCTTAGAAAAAAGATAAGTCTTTAGACAACTCTTCTCAGACTAATTGCTTACAAGATAGTGAAGTTATAACTTCCTATTCACAATCAATTAAACAATGCTTATTTGTTTGATGTTCTTCGCGTTCACTCTTCCAGTGATCAACTCTATTTTCCTCTAAGTAATCAAGGTCTCATAAATTCTTTTTGATGATAGTGAATTGACTAAATATTTTTATTGAAACTTCCTAGATACCTACACCAACATATCCTTTGATTACTTTGGAATTGATAGAGTAGTTATAAGTTAGATGAACATATTGGTACGAGAAGACGTACATAACTTAAGTCTATCAATAAGATGGCACAGTCAAAAAATTAACTTACTATTATCAAAAAACAGTTAAAGGTATAAAAGCAAGCTATAAGAGTTTAATTAAAAAAACAAAATACTTACCAAATACTGCCATTGTCAAATTTTTTATAAAAATACTTTCCTCATAGTACTTAATCAAAAATAAAGTCCTGTTTATAATTTTGAAGAGATTATTAAAAAGCGTACAAATAAAGAGGTACTGGCGAAGTTATCTCCATAAAAAAAGGGCGTTATCTACGCCCAATTAAAAAGCAAGATAATCCCCATCACCTAGCCTTTTATAAAATACTAGCACCACATATGGTGTTTGACTGTAATATTTATTACTTTAGATGGGGTTGTTTGTTTTTGTTTGATTTGCGATGATAGAAATCCTCATCACCTTGGCTCGCAAGAGTCTTTTTTTTATGTCACCTCATAAAAGTCCAAACATTATAAAATACTGCGTAATCACATCGACAGCTGCAATAGTTTTAATAGCAATTTCTTTAATTCCTGTTTCAAGAAAAGCTACTTACTGGAATCGCTGCCTTCATAGAACTGTTAGCTGGATTAATAACAAGGAAAAGGATTTAAAAGGTTGGGATAAACAATCAAAAGAAAGTCTTGCAGTAGCAGTATGTAATGGTGCTGTTTATGAACCTGCAATTAAAACTAAGTAATTTAATTGATATAAAATCTAAACTAAATAATTAACTAACTTCTTTGTCATGTCTCCTTCAACTAAAGAATTTTCAGATAATTTTTTTGAGTTTTATCGACAATATCAAGCAAAAATTCCACCTCATAAAATTACGTATATTTTTAAAGATAATGCCGATAGGTTGGATAGATAATGATAAGTACATCTGAAGCTAATTCTTTAGGTAAATGGATACAGAATTGGAAAAAAACTTACGGAGAAAATCCAAACCTAAATGAGTGCATCACTTGGTTTGAGTGGAAATATGAAGATAAAGAACTATCCCCAAGCGACAAGAGTTCAATCGCAACTATTTTGAGATTTAATTCAGAAAAATAATTACTTCTCTTCAGTTTTTCTTATTTTTTAAAAAGCGTTTAGAAAAAAATCGGAGGATATTATTTTTTAAATTCCAAAAAAGAAGCCATCTTTTTGGTAAGAAAAAATTATGACCGATATCACTATTAAAATAAGGATAAATTTAAATATGTTATTTTGTGGATTCTTCCTTCTTAAATAGGATGCTTCTGATTCTTTCATAACATGACATTAAATAATCGAATAAATTTAAAAACTTTGAAGTTAATTGATGGGATAGTTTTCAGTAAGGTAAGAAAAAAAAATGAATTACTTTTTTCTTGGTGTAGGTTTTAGACCAAAATCATTTTTACCTCTAAAAAAGAAATTAATTACCAATAAAAAAAAACTTAAAATTGCGATAGTTTCCATTTTGTATTTACATTATTGTTGACTAGAAAGTTTTGATACCATTTTTTTGTAGCTTACTAGATTTGATTCCAAAGTCATTTGAACCAATCTTCATAAAAGCAACAAAAGCAGCAAAAAAGGTCAAAACTATAAAAAGATACATTTGATAAAAGATATATTTGTATGGACAATAAAAATATTTTAAAAAAGAGTCAAGAACAACTTTTACATTATTAATCGCTAAAAATACAACATTTACTTATAAAAATTACTTATAAATAATTATTTGATAATGCTTAGTGAACCAAATTTTCTAGGGAGAATGATTAATTAAAGCTTCTCTAACTCAATAAAATTAAATCTCTTACTTTCCTTAATATGAAATTTGATAGATAATAAACTGTTTACGTATCCCATTAGTCACTAACTTTGCTGAGTATAAATTTTGATAGATATTGAATTCAAAGAAGAAATATTTATTGATATATTTTGGAGTTTTTATTCATTAAATAAAGACGCTAAAAAATTTCAAGAAGTTTTTATACCTCCAAATGAATGCGAGATCTTAAAAAGATTTAATTAATGCCACCAGCTATATCTATTTAGAAATAGTATTTTCAACCTTTTGGAATCTCGGTATCATTGCTTTGGGAACAATGAATTCAATAATTTAATTATCTAAAAAAATAATGAAACCTCTTTTATCCTCTTTAATTAGATTCTGCCAAAAAGAACTTGATAAAGGTCGATATACCCAACCAAGTTGTAAAAGATGGCAG
This sequence comes from Prochlorococcus marinus str. MIT 9515, assembly GCF_000015665.1. Classification (NCBI taxonomy): domain Bacteria; kingdom Bacillati; phylum Cyanobacteriota; class Cyanophyceae; order Synechococcales; family Prochlorococcaceae; genus Prochlorococcus; species Prochlorococcus marinus. The sequence goes on from NC_008817.1 coordinate 1,400,357, forward strand.
CCGTTACTCTCTTTTATAGGGGGATTAATTGCGATAAGTTGCCTAGGAATAATTAGCAATTTATCTAACTACTCTCTACTTGTTGCACCTTTTGGAGCTTCTACCGTTCTTTTGTTTGCCGCTCCCAATAGCCCTTTAGCTCAGCCAAGAAATCTTGTTTTTGGAAATTTAACAGGAGCTATCTCTGCAGTTCTTTGTGTCTTTTTAATAGGAACGTCTCCCTTAGCAAGTGGTATAGCAGTTGGACTGGCTATTGCTCTTGGTCAAGCTTTTCGATGTTTACATCCACCGGCTGGCGCAGTTGCATTACTGGGCGTCTTGCTAAAAGCATCACCTATTTTTATTTTAATTCCTGTCCTTTCTGGTTCACTAATATTATTAGTTATTGCCTTTTGCTTTCATCGTCTTCAAAAAAGAGAACAGTCTTATCCATTGCATTGGCTGTAAATATCTAAAGATAAGTCATAGAAAAAAATCTCAAAGATTTAAATCTAAGTATGTGGTGGTAATAGTTAAGGATATAACTTGTGAAAAAGATTATTTCATCTTTATTAAAGAGAGTAATTATGCTCTATGCAGAGCAATCAATATCTTATAAATTAATCTCACATTTTGGAGATCGACATGAAAACATTTAGAGATAAGCACTTTAAAAACAAACTAGATCCAAAAGCTGCCTATTATGATTGCATCAGAAGTTGTGAATTAAATATCTCTACTGAACAAGGTTCAGAAAGTTGTGAGATTAAATGTACATTGCCATTAGCAGCCTCAGAGGGCTACAGATATCTAAAAGCTGGACTCAAATAATTAAATTATCACTAAGATATTGTATTGAAGCGCAAAGTAGCACGAATATAAACCTTTAAAAAATGAATAAAATCAGCTAACCCTTAACTTAAATCCAAAGACTGTAAGATTCATTAAAGTATATGAATAATCGCTTAAAAAAAGTAATTGCCACTATCCATTAAGATTTTTTGGTTTATTGATCATCTAAATCATTAAAAAATAGGTACTTAACCAAACTTATTATTGATTTGACTCGACTTAATTCAGTCTGCTAAATAATCACCAGAATATTGAGGCCTTATGAAAAAGGATATTTACTCCAATATTAAAGATAAAGATGCGTTAGAAAGTTTTTTTGAATGCATTACTTACTGCAGTATTAATAACGAGGGTGTTGCATGCGCCACAGCATGCTACGCAAAACATCTAAAGTCAATTGAATCTTCTTAGAAAAAAATTTATTAAGCTAAAAAACAAAACTATTCAAATACTAGGGTAACTTCTTATAAATAAGAATTTTTGCTCTATACAAAACTAACAAGATCTTTTTATATTAAATTCACATTAAGGAGGGTAATCTTATGACCAACCTCGCAATAGAAATACTTGTTTTAACTTTTGTATTAGTAAATTTTGGAGCAATCCTAACTGCAAATATTTATGACTCTTCAAAAAGGGCGCTCCAACGAAGAAAATTATTTTGTGGGAATACTCTTAGTAATCCTTACTGCATAATTTAGGTTTTTACTGATCAGGGCGACAGGATTAGAACCTGCGACCTAGTGCTCCCAAAGCACCCACTGTAATTTATATTTTATTTTAAACTAACCTTTTTTTAACCTTACATATTCTTTTATTGCAAGTTTCGGAGCTGTCCATATGGTGGAAATTATTAAGGGAGTGACAGGGACTGCAGTTATGACAATAAATGCTTGAAGAGCATCGATACTTGTTTTATCTCCAACTTCTGATCCGATTCTTAAAAGAGCTATTGTAAGAAAACCTATCATCAATGCCCAAAATAATCTTATCTTTTTTGGAGGATTTTCCTTACCACTAACGACAATTGCAGCTGCATAACTTATTGAATCAGCACTCGTACACATGAATAAGACTATAAGTAATATTGAAATTGGTATCATTAAAAACGATAAAGGCAACTGACTTAAAATTGAGAATAATACGCCTGCTTCTCCGCCCTCTACTAACTCTTTTCCTAATAAATTAGGATTATTTAATTCAAGAAATATTCCATTACCTCCAAGGATTGTGAACCACAAATTAGTCACAAATGGACAAATAATACAAACTACAATTATTAATTCTCTAAAAGTACGACCTTTACTAACACCAGCGGCAAACAATCCCATTAAAGGTGCATAACCTAAAAACCATCCCCAATAAAAAATAGTCCAGCCCTTGACCCAAGCATCATTAGGATTTGGTAATGCAAGTTTTTTAACATCACTCAAGTATAAAAAATTACTACTAAGAAAATGATTAACTAACCAAAAAGTAGGTCCAATCAATAAAAGTATTACGCCTAGAACAATGGTAAGCCAAATATTAATTTCAGAAAGAAACTTAATACCTTTTTGAATACCGCTCAAGGTTGAAATTGTGAAAATCAAAGTCAAGACCAAAACTATCAAAGTTTGTAAAAAACTATTATTTGACAAAAAAGATAATTTTCCAGCAGCATTACTTAATTGAAGTGATAAAAATCCTAAAGGGCCCACAGTTCCTGCTACCGCTGCAACGACGGATAATCCATCAGTAATATCTCCAACTAATCCTTCAACAATTCTTTTTGGGAATATTGGTATTAATAAACTTCTTGGTCTAAGAGGGTACCCATTTTGAGAAAGCAAAGAGAAAGTTATAGTTACAGTACTTGCAACTAATCCCCAAGCAAGAAAACCCCAGTGGAGAAAACTTACTGCTAAAGAAGGATCAATAGCCTGTTCTGTTCCACCCGTAATATCAGAAAAATAACTAGCGGGACTTAAGAAGTGAATCAAAGGTTCTGCAGCAGACCAAAAAACTCCACCACCGGCAAGAAGAGTACATATTAAAACCGCACACCAATCAAAAAAATTCAGAGATGGTTTTACATCAGGTCCACCAATTCTTAAAGAGCCAAGAGGAGAAAATCCTAAAAAGAACCCAACAATGCATATCCCAACCACCATTATTAGCCAAGTAGAACCAAAATTTGTCAAAGCAAAGTCTTTGCCATAATTAGTAATTTTTTCAGCAAGATTTAAATTTATTGAACAAATAGCCAGAAATATAATTAATGGCAAGCCCCCTATTATTAGTGATTTACTTCGTAAAGATTGATCACTTAAAAATGCTTTCGCACTATTTATAGCTTTATACATAAATTTTCAAATCTTTTGTTACTTTAAACAAAATAAGAATAGAGAGCAAGGCAACTTGGATAGTAAATAATTTATTATGGCAATTGAAATGTCAGATTATTAGGGAATATTTTTTGTAAATGGATACTCCCAAAGCAAACGCCCTACGATTATTTAGTAATAAGCAATTGGATATTAACGAGGTCAAAACAATTCCGAAAACAATAAAATAAATCACTTTTGGGGTTTAAATATACACGCGGCACGGATTTACCCCCATGCCGCCCCACCGAAAACTACACAGACATAACTAACAACCAAAACTTAAAAAATGGACAGAACACAACAAATTAAATATGCTCAGCCTTAGCTTTCCTCTGACAAAGTAGTGAAGGCTATTTTCTATCGTCATGGGGGGGGGTTCAATATGTACAGAGAACCTTTAAAGAGACAAGTTTGAGAGCTCGAAAGAAGCTTTTAAGCGTCTTCAATCAAAAGTATGAAAGCATTTAAAACTTTTCTTGAGAACGTTCTTGCCGAATACTACAACGGTGCTGATAAGTACTGTAATCAGATAAAAGTAATCAAAAATGCATAAATGAAAAGATGGCACAAAGCAAAAGAAATCTTACAAAAAAGTAAATAAGTTTGTTGACCTTTAACCTTTAACGATGATATATATATAGTACTTTTGTACTATAAAAGTTATGGATGACTGGCAAGAATGGGGCTACTTCGATCACCACGGAGAGTTAAAAAGCAAGCGTACAAAGATTTGCATTACTTGCTCTTATTTTCGCTATAGCACTACAGATCAATGTGTAATTATTCTGACTTGTCCCTTTCATCAGAAACTTATCCCTCAAGGAGATCACTTAATTAAGGGGTGCAGATACTGGAGAAAAGACAGTCGGATATTTGCTCTAGAAGCCGCTTAAGGTCCTGGTAAGTGGTTCTTTAGAGAGAGCATCAAACCTTAATATATGACTGTTTTTACGTACCTAGCTGGTACAGATTTGCAAATCTACTGGCACAAAAGACTCTCTCATTCCCTAAAAAGCATTGCAAATACTGCTTTTTCTAGAAAGCAACTAATTCTTGAGAATAAAAATAAAAATTCGTCAGCAGCGATCTGTAACTATGTAAAATTCAATTTGCTAAAGATAGAATTTTTTATTATTTAACAACAAGAGCAACCGCCCTCAGATTCAGATTCAGATTCTGGATGAATAGAAATTAGTGCATCTGCGATATCTCTCAACATATCTGCGACATATTCAGGAGGGCATCCAAATTGATTAACATAAGCAACACTTTGTTTCGCCATATCTGTGTAGGCAGGTAAGATCATGTCATCTAGCTGGTCTTTAGTTGGTTGCCACCTTAATTCGGAATTATCAGACATCTGAAAGAATATATTTAATTTTTATTTTAAAGACTAAAAAACAATTAACAATTAGTCTGTATACTTTGTTTTCAAAACTTTCTTCGATTATCTTCGATAAACTAAATAAAACGCTTTGGATTTGGCTGATTTTCGAAAAAGTCAACAAAATGCCATACCAGCAGCACTATTTCCCGCAAATCATTGTCTATGAATGAACCTAATTACTGGCTAATGAAAAGTGAACCAGATGCTTATAGTATCGACACATTAAAAAGGGATGGAGTAACTTTATGGGATGGCATTAGAAATTATCAGGCACGCAATTTCATGAGAAGGATGATGATTGGAGATAAAGTTTTTTTTTACCATTCAAATTGTAAACCTCCAGGAATTGCTGGTTTTATGGAAGTTGTAGATTTGAATATTATTGATCCAACTCAATTTCAAAAAGAATCAGGTTACTATGACCAAAAATCTTCTAAGGAGAATCCAAGATGGGATTGTGTCAAAGTAAAATACCTTTTCAAAGCAGATAAATTTTTAAGCTTGCCAGAATTAAAAATCTTATTCAATGAAGAAGAATTATTACTGGTTAAAAAAGGTAATAGATTATCTATAATTCCTGTAGAGACTAAGATAGCTAAATCGATTTTAGAAAGAATTAAACAAGGTTAATCATCTATTAATTATCAAAATCCATTGAAAACATTTTGCCAACATAGAGTCTTGTAAGATCCCTATTTTGAAATCCCTTCTGCATTAAAAATCCTGCTATTGCTGCTTGTAGTATTCTATATTGATCCCATTTTGGGTGATCCTCAACGAATTTATTCATAGCTTGTTGAAGATTTCTATGCAGGTCACATTTAAAGCTAACAATTTCTTCTTTTTTGTTTAAAAATGTTTGATTAACATCACCTTCTAATTCTTGCATGATTTTAATAATGAAAAAATTTGTCGAAATATAAAAACTATGTTTCTTCAAAAAAACTAAATAGTCAACTTTTAATATTCAATCAAAGTCTCATTCTGTATTATTTTAAGAACCCAATAGACAAAGGGATTTATATGGAAAGTTTTCTAAATTCTTAAGATCTTATAAGTAATATAAAATTTTCTTATCTTTATAACTTTTTCCACATAAGGCTGTTCTAGAAATATTTTTGTTGAATTATCTGTGGAAAAGATGTGAAAAAATTTTTTTTTGTAGGGGAATTTTTTTAAAAAAATTCCAAATTAATTAATTTTTCAATCCATTGATTCCCACATTTTTTTTATTTCAAAAGATAAATTTTCAGCTATTGGTATAGGCCAATACATTTCAAAAGATCGAGTTTGTTCCAAGCTTTCAAATATTAATCTTAAGTTCCATTCATATTTTTTACCCTCTAATTCTGCATACCAAGGCATTTGTTCTATTTCTAAATTAATTAACTCTTCATCCATTAATTCATCTTTTATTTCCAAAAATTGACTGTTAAGTTTCAAAAGTAATTTATATAATAATTCGAATTCATGTTTTTGTAACTCAATCGCCCAATTATTTACTCTAATAAGAAAACAAAATTTACCTTTTTTGATATCTTTTATTAATTTCCAATTTTTTTCTTCTGCTAACAAAATTAACCAGGGAGTAAATCTGGCTGATCTTGTTCATCACTTAGTTCGATTATAGATCTTTGAACTGGTTTGATTGAGGACTCTTCTAACAAACCATCAAAGTCATCAAAACGTCTTTGTTTAGCTCTAAAAGCAATTCTTACAGTAGTTAAATATCTATTAGTAGATTTTCTTATTAAACTTTCCCCTCTTTTTGCAAGATCGTTATGATCAATACTAGAATTATGTGATACGTTCATAAAAAAATTTTTATTTTAATTATACAATAAAGTTTACATCAACATTAAAGCCATTAAATTTATAAATTTCCAAACAAACTTAATAACATAAAAGTAATTTGATATGGAAAAGAATTTTTCAGGAACTCTTGCTCTTGATTTGGGAAATACTAATACCGTAATTGCTTTTCAAGATGAAAAAGGTAAAGATTTAAATTTAATAGAAATACCAGGCATTACATCTTCTCCTGGAGTCATCCCAACAGTCATTTGGTTCGAAGGTGAAGACAATATCGCTAAGATAGGATTATCTGCATTGAAAAAGAAAAATTTATCTAATTCAGAAACATATTTTCATTCAAATTTCAAAAGATTAATTGCTAATCCTGTTGAGAGGCTTCAAAAGAAAGTTTTAAGTCCTAATGAATCCGGTGAAAAATTTTTCAAAATTCTTTGGGAAAATATTCCAAATGAACTAGAAATCAAAAGGCTCGTCTTGACTGCACCAATTGACACCTATAAAGGTTATAGAAAGTGGTTAATAAATCTCTGCGAAAGTTTACCTATTAATGAGATTGCACTAGTTGATGAACCTACTGCTGCGGGAATAGGCATCAATGTTCCATTGGGTTCAATCATTATGATTATCGATATTGGGGGAAGTACAATCGATATGAGTGTAATTAAAACACAAGGTGGCGAAGGTAAATCTGCCCCTATTGCAGAACTATTGAAGTTTCAAGGAAAGGATGTGAGTTCAATATCAAAGCAAAAAATAAGATGTGCAGAAACAATAAGCAAATCGGGATCAAAAATTGGAGGTAAAGATATAGATCAATGGATTGTTAATTATTTTTTACCATCAAATCAAGATGAAAGAAATCTTTCAATAGCAGAAAAATTAAAATGTAAGCTTAGTAGTCCAGGAGTCGAATCTGAAACAAGGCACCTTATCTCATTATTTACAGAAGAAAATGAACAAAAGGAATTTTTTTTGAGTAAAGAAATTTTTGAAAAGATTTTGATAGATAACAATCTTTTAAATCACTTAAATTCTTTACTTAAAGATTTATTAAATGAAGCTAGAGGCAAATTTTGTACTATAGATGATTTGAACTCTGTGATTTTGGTTGGAGGAGGAACACAAATTCCTTTAATCAAAGAGTGGATAGCTAATGAGATTTCAGGGATACAAATCAGAACTCCTCCTCCTATTGAATCAATAGCAGTTGGAGCTCTTGCTATGACTCCCGGAGTTAAGATTAAAGATATTCTAATTAAAGGTATATCTATAAGATTATTTAATAAAAGAGAGCAAAAACAATTCTGGCATCCGATTTTTTATAAGGGCCAAACATGGCCTACAGAAAAACCATTTGAGTTAATTCTTCAAGCCAGAAAAGATGGTCAGAGCATTTTCGAGATCATTATTGGAGAAACTAAAGAGAAAAGAAATTATGATGTGATTTTTGAGAATGGTTTACCCAAGTTATCAGAGTATCAAAATGAAGAGGAGGTTCTTAAATGGAATAAAAAGCCCTTAAAAATAAAATTAAACAATGAGTGTAAAATTGGAGAAGATTGCTTAAAGCTCTATTTCAGTATTACGAAGGATTCATCTCTTTATGTAAAATATCTAGATATTAATGAAAAAGAATTAGGCGAATCTAATTTAGGAAATATCTTTTAAACATTAACGATCCAAGAAGATACCCTCTTCCCCGTCCACTTGCTTTAAACATAAATGAACAGTTTCTTTTTTGTTAGTAGGAACTTTTCTTCCACAAAAATCAGGCTGAATTGGTAGTTCTCTATGTCCTCTATCAATCATTACTAATAACATTACTCTTTTCGGTCTTCCCCATAAAAGAAGAGCCTCAATCGCAGCTCGAATTGTTCTTCCTGTATAAATAACATCATCAATTAAAACAATATCTTTTTTTTCTATTGAAGTAGGAAAATCAGTTGCCTCAATTAGACGAGTTCCAACTCTATTTTGATCATCTCTATAGAAAGTCGGATCTATTATTCCTTTATTTACATTAATCCCAGTTTTATCAAACATGTCTTTTCTCAAAACTTCAGCGAGATGAACTCCTCTCGTAGGGATACCAACCAATAAGAGATTTTCTAAATTTGAGATCTTTTCAATAATTTCAAAAGTTAAGCGCGAGAGAGTTTTTCTTAACTCATCTTCAGTAAGTATTGTGATTCTTTTATCTTGATTGGACATGACTCACATGAAAATTAACTTTATTCAACATCCTATTTAAATTAGCAAAAGCTAACTAAATTAAATATAAATTGTATGGAACTGCTTTTACAGCTAAATTAAAGATTAATGCTTTAAAAACTTGCATTTTATTTAAGAGATGTCAAAGATTAGCAAAAAGAATATAAATAAAATAAAAGTTACTGAGAGTCCAGTTGTTCTTGCAATTCTTGATGGTTGGGGACATAGAGAAGAAACCTCAGATAATGCCATAAAACAGGCCAATACTCCCGTAATGGATGCTTTATGGCATGCTTATCCTCATACACTTATTAGTGCGAGCGGGGCTGATGTGGGTTTGCCAAATGGCCAAATGGGTAATTCTGAAGTAGGCCATCTCACAATTGGATCAGGAAGAATTATTCAGCAAGAACTTGTAAGGATTACGAATGTAGTTAAAAATAACCAATTAACTCAAGTACTTGAGTTAAATAACATGGCTAATTCTATTAAGAAGAACAATGGAACCCTTCACATCACTGGCTTATGCTCAGATGGAGGAGTTCATAGCCACATTGAGCACTTATTGGGATTAATAAAATGGGCATCTGAATCTGGTTTAGACAAAGTAGCTATACATGTTATTACTGACGGTAGAGATACCCCAGCAAAAAGTGCTTATAAATACATCAAACAAATAGAAGATTGCATAAAAGAATTCAAAGTTGGAGAAATAGCATCCATATGCGGTAGATATTGGATAATGGATAGAAATTTATTATGGGAAAGAACTGAAAAAGCTTTTATAAATCTAACTGATCCAAATCTCCAAGTAACTGATCTTTCCCCTGAAGATTATCTTAATAAAAGTTATGGCGAAAATATTACCGATGAATTTTTAGAGCCAGTAAGAATATCTAAAAAATTCTTAAAAGATGGAGATAGTTTAATATGCTTTAATTTTCGTCCAGATAGAGCAAGACAAATAATAAAGGCTCTTTCGGAAAGAGAATTTGATAACTTTAAAAGAAACATAATACCTGATATAGATATCTTAACTTTCACTCAATATGAAGCGAACTTACCAGTTAAAGTTGTATTTCCGCCTGAGTCTCTCAACAACTTTATTGGCCAAATAGTTTCAGAGAACGGCCTTAAACAATACAGAACAGCTGAGACAGAAAAATATCCACACGTAACTTATTTTTTTAATGGAGGAGTAGAAGTCCCCTCTCCTGGAGAGCATAGGCATTTAATTCCCTCTCCGAGGGTCGCAACTTATGATATGGCTCCAGAAATGTCTGCTGAAGAATTAACTATTAGTTGCTCTAATGCTATAAAAACTGGACAATATTCTTTTGTAGTTATTAATTTCGCTAATCCTGATATGGTTGGACATACAGGTGATATGGAGGCCGCCATAAAAGCTATTGAAACTGTTGATAAATGTATAGGCAAAATAGTTAATGCTACAGGAGAGATGGGAGGCAGTATCCTTATCACTGCAGATCATGGCAATGCTGAATTAATGAAAGGTCCTGATGGGGAACCATGGACAGCCCACACTATCAATAAAGTCCCTTTAATTTTTATTGAAGGTGAGAAAAGAAAAATTCCAAATATGGGGAATGAGATTTATTTGAGAGATAATGCTGGATTAGCAGATATTGCTCCAACATTATTACAGTTGTTAAGTCTTCCAGTTCCAAAAGAAATGACAGGAAAATCACTTATTAAAGAAATTGAATTAAAAGGATTTAATAAAGTCGTTCAACATGTTTAAATTAAATACATAACAAATTCTAAAAATGAGTCAAATATTTACTTGGATATGGGTTGGTTCTGGAATTCTTCTAATACTTTTAGTTTTGCTTCATAGTCCTAAAGGAGATGGTATGGGAGGAATAGCAGCTAGTGGAAGCTCAATGTTTACTAGCGCTAGTAGTGCTGAAGCATCACTTAACAAAATAACTTGGACAACTTTGATAATATTTTTATCTCTTGCAATCATTCTGAGTGCTGGTTGGATTTAGTATTTTAAAATTACATTTATTTTTCTTTAAATAATTTTTTGAACAAAAAAAGGGATTGTAAAAACAATCCCTTTTGAACTAGAACATGTAATTATCTAGTAGTCAAAATCTCCACCCATTCCTGGAGCTCCAGCAGGTGCTGATTCTTTTTTCTCAGGCATATCTGCAACAATGCATTCAGTAGTAAGTACCATTCCTGCTATTGATGCGGCATTCTGTAGTCCAGAACGTGTGACTTTTGCAGGATCAACTATTCCTGCTGAAGACATGTCTACATATTCTCCAGTAGCTGCATTAAATCCATCATTAAATGGTTTGGATTTAACATTTTCAGCAATTACAGCTCCATTTGAACCAGCATTCTCAGCAATTCTCATAAGAGGAGCAGTTAATGATGCCTCAACTATATTGGCTCCTATTAATTCCTCGCCAGATAAAGTTGCATCAGCCCATTCTTTAAGAATTGGAGCTAAATGTGCAAGAGTTGTTCCACCACCTGGAACTATCCCTTCTTCAACAGCAGCTTTTGTAGCATTGATAGCATCTTCTAAACGAAGTTTTTTATCCTTCATTTCAGTTTCAGTAGCAGCTCCAACTTTAATAACTGCAACTCCTCCAGCCAGCTTAGCTAAACGTTCTTGAAGTTTTTCTTTGTCGTAGGAAGAATCTGTTTCCTCCATTTGTTTTTTAATCTGATCACATCTTGAATTGACTGCCTTTTCATTACCCTCAGCGACTATAGTTGTAGTCTCTTTATTGATGGTAATTCTTCTACCAGTGCCTAACATTTCTAAAGTAGCATTTTCTAATTTCAAACCTGCATCTTCAGTTATTAACTGACCATTAGTCAAAACAGCCATATCTTCAAGCATTGCTTTCCTTCTATCGCCAAATCCGGGAGCCTTAACAGCAGCAACATTCAGCACACCTCTTAATCTATTAACAACTAGAGTAGCTAGAGCTTCTTTTTCAATATCTTCAGCAATAATGACAAGAGGCTTTCCTGTTTTGGCTATTTGCTCTAAGACTGGCACTAAATCTTGCACTAACGCAATCTTCTTATCAGTTAGTAAAATGTAAGGCTCATCTAAGACTGCCTCCATTCGCTCAGTATCTGTTGCAAAGTAGGGAGAAATGTAACCTTTATCAAAACGCATTCCCTCAGTGACCTCTAACTCAGTAGTCATTGATTTGCCTTCTTCAAGTGAGATGACACCTTCTTTACCTACCTTGTCCATTGCATTGGCAATCATTTCACCAACTTCTTCATCATTGCCGGCAGCAATAGTTCCGCATTGAGCTATTGCAGTACTATCACTAATTGGTTTTGAATTTTCTTCTATCTTCCCTACAAGGAATTCAGTAGCTTTATCAATACCTTTTTTTAAGGTAATGGCATTAGCTCCAGCTGCTACATTTCGTAGGCCAGCTTTTACCATTGCATGTGCAAGAACAGTAGCAGTTGTAGTACCGTCACCAGCCGCATCATTTGTCTTTGAAGCAGCTTGTCTAATTAGAGCAACACCAGTATTTTCAATATGGTCCTCTAATTCGATTTCCTTTGCAATTGTTACCCCATCATTAATAATTTGAGGAGCTCCAAATTTTTTTTCTAGGACAACATTTCTTCCCTTAGGCCCAAGCGTTACAGCCACAGACTCAGCAAGGATATCAATGCCTCTCTCGAGCGCTCTACGAGCTTGCTCGTTGTAAATAATTCTTTTAGCCATGTTAGGCAAGTAATTTAATAATAAGTTTTAATAATTTTTGAAACAAATAAATTAGCTTACAACAGCCAAAATATCTTTTTCTGAAAGCAAGACGTACTCATCTCCTCCCAATTTGATGTCAGTTCCAGCATATTTGCTGTATAAGACTTTGTCGCCAATACTCACTTCGGGAGTTTGACGAGAACCATCATCGTTAAGTTTCCCAGGGCCAACCTGAGCAACTTCTCCTACCTGTGGTTTTTCTTTAGCTGAGTCAGGCAAAAGGATGCCCCCAGCAGTTTTTTCCTCAGATTCGGAAACTTTGATAAATATTCTATCTCCCAGTGGTTTGACTGTAGAGACTGTAAGTGAAACAGCTGCCATAGATTAATGGAGGGTCATAAATGCGACGCTATGCGTCAAAAATTTGGAAAGATTGTTAATCAATACCGTATGATCAATAACATAATCTGTTAAGCAGCAATTCAACCACTCTTTAACTGTGCGGTTGGCCGAACCCAGTTAACGAATATACCCTCGAGGTGGTAATATTTCGCATTATGGGCTGTTCTAAAATCAGCTAATCATCACCAAGTCAATACAAAATGGTAGCAACTCCATCAACTTCAGCACCAACAAAGGGTGTAGTACGTCAAGTAATTGGTCCAGTTTTGGATGTAGAATTTCCAGCTGGTAAATTACCAAAAATATTGAATGCTTTAAGAATTGAATCAAAGAACCCAGCAGGTCAGGACATAGCGCTCACTGCAGAGGTCCAACAGCTGTTAGGAGACCATAGAGTTAGAGCTGTTGCCATGAGCGGCACTGACGGCCTTGTGAGAGGCATGGAGGCGACTGATACAGGTGCTCCTATATCAGTTCCTGTTGGAGAGGCGACTTTAGGAAGAATATTTAATGTATTAGGAGAGCCAGTAGATGAACAAGGTCCAGTAAAAACTTCAGACACTGCTCCAATCCACAGATCAGCACCTAAATTAACTGATTTAGAGACTAAGCCTAAAGTTTTCGAAACAGGAATTAAGGTTATAGACCTATTAGCTCCCTACAGACAAGGAGGTAAAGTCGGTTTGTTTGGAGGTGCTGGCGTAGGTAAAACAGTATTGATACAGGAATTAATTAATAATATTGCCAAAGAGCATGGTGGTGTATCAGTGTTTGGAGGGGTTGGGGAAAGAACTAGAGAGGGAAATGATTTATACGAAGAATTTAAAGAGTCAGGTGTTATTAACGCAGAAGATTTATCTCAATCTAAAGTTGCTTTGTGCTTCGGCCAGATGAATGAGCCACCAGGTGCCAGGATGAGAGTTGGCTTATCAGCATTAACTATGGCTGAACATTTTAGAGATGTAAACAAGCAAGATGTTCTTCTTTTTGTAGACAATATTTTTAGATTTGTTCAAGCCGGTTCTGAAGTATCAGCATTGCTTGGAAGAATGCCTTCTGCGGTTGGTTATCAACCTACTTTAGGAACTGATGTTGGAGCATTACAAGAAAGAATCACTTCAACTTTAGAGGGTTCCATTACATCAATTCAGGCTGTATATGTTCCAGCTGATGATCTAACTGACCCAGCTCCTGCTACAACTTTTGCACACTTAGATGCCACAACCGTTCTAGCAAGAGGTCTTGCTGCAAAGGGTATTTACCCTGCAGTTGACCCTCTAGACTCAACAAGCACAATGCTCCAACCATCAGTAGTTGGCGATGACCATTATAAAACTGCTCGTGCAGTTCAATCTACTTTACAAAGATATAAAGAGCTCCAAGATATTATTGCAATTCTTGGTTTAGATGAATTATCTGAAGAAGACAGATTAACTGTTAGCAGAGCAAGAAAGATTGAAAAATTCTTGTCTCAGCCATTCTTCGTAGCAGAAATTTTTACAGGAATGTCTGGAAAATATGTCAAATTAGAAGATACAATTGCTGGTTTTAATATGATATTGGCTGGTGAACTAGATGATTTGCCCGAGCAAGCATTTTACTTGGTGGGTAATATTGAAGAAGTAAAAGCTAAAGCAGACAAAATAAATTCAGAAAAATAAATTATCAACTTTAATAAATAATTCTAAAAACTTTAAAAATTTAAATTAATGGCAATTTCACTCAAGGTTTTAGCTCCAAATCAAAATGTTTACGAAGGTGATGCTGAAGAGGTAATTCTTCCAAGTACGACCGGTCAGATTGGGGTGCTTCCGGGTCACATATCCTTGGTTACGGCAATTGATATTGGTGTGTTAAGGCTAAGAATGAATTCAAAATGGACATCAATAGCTTTGATGGGTGGCTTTGCTGAAATTGAATCTGATGAAGTTATAGTATTAGTTAACAGTGCTGAAATTGGTTCTGAAATTAATACCCAAAATGCTGAAGAAGCTCTTAAAAAAGCAAAATCAGCAATTAGTAAATTTCCTGAAAATGAGAAAAGTCCAGAAAAGATTAAAGCTCTTAATGAAATTTCAAAGGCTGAGGCAAGATTTCAAGCATCAAAAAACTAAATTTCATGCAGTCCCACAGAAAGCAACTTCAGGAAACTTTAGCTTTGCCTCTTCCAATTTTTTAGTTTTACCTTCTTCTTGCCAATAATTTATTACTTCAGTAGCTTTATTCAATATTTCAACTCTTTCATTATCTGTAATCCAACTTTTATTCTCTAGTTCACTTTTTAATTTTTCCCAAGCATCATCTCTTGGCCAAAAATAGTAAGCAGTAAGAGGACTTGGACCTCCACCAACAATTTGATCTACTGCCAATGCAACATTATCAGGTAACCACAAAATTTTAATAATAAACCTTCCTTCATCCGGTTTAGGTGTATAGCCTGTAGGAACTCCATCTTCATCAATTTTGGCAGCAGCTAAAACAGCATTTGCCCCCATCATCCCAGCATTTGGGAAAGTTTTTTTTGATTTTGAAGAATCATTTTTTTGTTCTTGTTGCTCCTGCGTATTCTCAATGTTTTTATCTGATGAAGTCATTAAATATTAATTAGATTTAGTTAATAATTTATCAGCTTATGGTCACTTATTGATCAATTTGATCAAAAATTCTTGTTTTTATTTATTCAAAATAGCTTAAAATTAATTTATCTATCGCTGGACACCTCATAAAATTCGTAAATAGTTGCCTCTAAAGAATCCCAAAGATCTTTGGGAATATCATTTTCTTCTGCAAACATACCAAGTTGACTAGCTAAACCTCTTGCTTGAGATAATTTGGAATCATAAGAATTTGATTTATCCATTTTTAATTTTTATACTAATAAAAAAATAAAACCATTAATTGGATAAGTCAAATATTCAATACTCTAAATCAGAAATTTCTTTCAGCGCAGCGATGCTAAGAATTTCTGGTTCTTTTTCTTTTACAAGAATGTCATCTTCTATTCTTATTCCAATACCTTTCCATTTTTCATCAATACTAGGTTGTCCTTCGGGGACTGGGATCCTATCACTTATATAGATACCCGGTTCAACAGTAAGTATCATGCCATTCTGTAATGGAACATCATATTCTCCCATCCTGTAAGCCCCAACATCATGAACGTCTAAACCAAGCCAATGTCCAGTTCTATGCATATAAAGATGTTTATAAGATCCGTTTTCAATTATTCCATCAGTATCTCCTCTCAACAGTCCAATTTCCTTTAATCCATCTACCAAAATTCTCAAAGCAACATTATGAACATTAGTAGTATTAGAACCTTTTACAGAATGCTTAATTGCGTTTTTTTGTGCTTCTAAAACAATTTCATATATAATTTTCTGCTCTTTAGAAAACTTCCCTCCTATCGGAATAGTTCTTGTTATGTCCCCATTGTAATAATCCATTAATGAACATCCTGCGTCCACCAATAATAGATCTCCTTTATTTAAGTCAGAGTTATTTAATGTGTAATGCAAAATGCAGGCATTATCGCCTGAAGCAACTATTGAGTTATAAGCTGGTCCTCTTGCACCTTTTTCTAAAAAGAATCCTTCTATTAATCCCTGAATTTGTCTTTCATTTTTTTTTAATGAAATAGATTCCCTAACTAATTCATGAGCTTCGGCAGAAATTTGAGTTGCCTCTCTCATCCTACTGATCTCAAAATCACTTTTAATTAAGCGCATCTCATTGAGATAAATTTCTGGGGATTCTATATTAATTTCTTCTTTTCCTTCTTTTGAACGAGCTTCAATTTGTTTTGAGAATATTTCCAAAACTATTTTTTCAAATTTGGAATGTTTGTTTTGTGAATATACGATGTCTTCTGAATCACTAATATAAACTGGAAGTAAACGCTTAAAATCACTAATTGAGTGGGCTTTATCTGCCTTGAATTCTCTTTCAGCGCCCTCTACACCCCATCTAAAGCCATGCCAGACCTCGCTAATAATGTCTTTTGGGGCAACAAACAAGATGTACCTTTCACCTTTTGGCTTATTAGACAAGAAAAGAGCAATTGAATCAGGCTCATCAAATCCAGTAAGATACCAAAAATTACTATCTTGTCTAAAAGGGTATTCACAATCAGCATGATGATTAACTAAACTTGAGCTTGAAATGATGGCAGCTTTACCATTTAATTTTTTTAGGAAAATTTCTCTTCTTTCTTCAAAAATTTTTGTATTAGTTTTAAACATAAATTGTCAATTGGCGGGTTTTGTAAAAAAGTGGAAGAATGAATTAAAAGATATTTAAAACTAATCAATTTAAATGGAACCAAGTGTTTACATTCTAATTTTACTAATAATAATAATATTAGTAGGTTCCGCATGTTGTTCAGGAGTAGAAGCAGCTTTTTTAGCTGTCAACTCCATAAGGATTTTAGAATTAGCATCAAAACAAAAACCTAAAAGTTCTGCTAATCAACTTCTTAAACTTAGAAAACATCTTGGAAGAACTTTAACTGTAATTACCATAACTAATAATGGTTTTAATATAATAGGTAGTCTCCTTTTAGGTGTTTATGGAGCCTTAATAATTAAAAGTAGTTTTGGTTTAACATTATTTTCGATCGCTTTTTATGTATTAGTAGTATTACTTGGCGAAGTACTTCCTAAAGCAATAGGTACAAGATTTTCATTGCAAATAGCTATATTATCTGTTCCAATTTTGAGAATGTTAAATAGTTTAATGAGGCCTTTCTTAATATTAATAGAGCATTTATTTCCTGTGATCACTGCAGAGAACGAAATATCAACGGATGAAGAAGAAATTAGGCAAATGGCAAAAATTGGTTCACAGAAGGGGTTCATAGAGGCTGATGAAGCCGCAATGATACTTAAAGTTTTTCAATTAAATGATTTGAAAGCTAAAGATTTAATGATCCCAAGAGTATCTGCACCTAGTCTTGATGGTTCCTCAAATCTTGATGAAATTTCAAAACTAATAATTTCAAATAATTCTCCATGGTGGATTGTCTTGGGTGATAAAGTTGATAAAATACAAGGAATAGCCAAACGTGAAAACTTACTAACTAGTCTTATCAAAGGAGAAAATAAAAAATTACTATCAGATTTATGTGATCCTGTGGACTACATACCAGAAATGATAAAAGTAGACAAGTTATTAACAAAATTTGACAAGGATAACAAAGGAGTGAAAGTAGTAGTAGATGAGTTTGGAGGATTCGTGGGAATAATTGGATCAGAAGCTGTATTATCTGTATTGGCAGGATGGTGGCAAGAATAAATATGAAACAAATCAATATTGATAAAATTTATTTACTTTTAAAAAAATGGTGGGAGAGTATCGACCTTAGCAACTATGAAAAAAGTAATTTAAATAAGGAAATTATATCTTTTAATCAACAACTTTTTAGGCTCAAAGAAAAACAGTTAAGAATTGGTATTTATGGCAAGGCAGGAGTTGGAAAGTCCTCAATACTAAATTTATTGTTAAACAAACACGAGTTTAAGACAGATATTATTAATGGATCAACAAAAAACATTGAAAAAAAAGAGTGGTCTCTAAAATTTCAAAATTTAAAAACTATCGAATTAATTGATTCTCCCGGTTTTGACTTTTGTGATATTAAAGATCCAGAAAAAATATTTTCTCAAGTGAGTAATTCAGAACTGATTTTATTTGTCATAGCTGGAGATATTAACAGAAATGAGCTATCTCAAATTAATTCATTTATCAAAAATGGAAAAAAAATTATTATTATTTTTAATAAAATTGACACATGGAAGGAGCATGAATTTATAAATATCATCAAAAATATAAGATTAAAACTGCCTCAACATATTCATATCCCAATAATATTTAATTCAAAAAAGAACATTCAAAACGAGATAACTGAATTAATAAATAGATATGGGGAAAGTTTATTAACTTTTAACTCCCTTCAATTAGCTGATAATTTATCCTTGAAAATAAAAGAACAAAGGTTAAAAAGAAGACAATTGGAAGCTCAATCAATTATTGGTAAATTTGCAACAATCAAAGCATCGGGAGTTGCATTAAACCCATTAATTTTTCTTGATATTGCAGGAGGTTTTGCTTTAGATACTGCTTTAGTTTGTGAATTGAGCAAAGTTTATGGCTTAAATCTTAAAGGCCAATCAGCACGAAAAATCGTCAAAAAGATTTCTATAAATAACATTCTCCTAGGAGCCTCTCAAGTCGGTATAAATACATCTTTTAATTTATTACGAAAAGTTTTCTTAGCTACTGCTCCTTTCACACACGGGTTGTCATTGTTACCATATGGGCCGATAGCTATTGTACAAGCAGCAATATCTGTTAAATCTACAAAAATTATCGGTAAATTAGCCGCTAAAGAAATATTTAGAAAAAGCAAAGGATATCTTTTAGATCCATCTCAAATAATCACAAAATTCATAATGAAAGAACCTGAAATTTTTGATTACACAAAAATTTATTTATCTAATAAAAATTCAGAGAATAATTTCGCTACTTTTCTACCTTGAAATTTGATAATAAAAATCGAATCGCCCTATTTGGAACTAGTGCAGATCCACCAACAAAGGGCCATAAGTTAATACTGGAAGAATTATCAAATATTTATTCTTGCATTATTACTTATGCAAGTGATAATCCCAAAAAACAGCATAAAGAAAATATTTTTTTTCGAAACCTTTTATTAGAAACACTAATCAAAGATATCAATAATCCAAAAGTAATATTCAATCAAAAAATAAGTAGCCCGTGGGCAATAGAATCAATTGAAAAATGTAAAAAAATTTATTCCTTCGATAAAATCGATTTTGTGATAGGAAGTGACTTAATTACAGAAATTTTTTCATGGAAAAATTTTAATAAAATTATTGACGAAGTTAAATTACTAATAATCAAAAGAGAAGGCTATCCAATTGAATCTAATACTTTAAAAATGCTAGAAAATAATAAAGTTATATTTGAAATTTCTTCATTAAATATTCCAAATATTTCTAGTTCAACGGTTAGATTAAATAACAATTATTCTGACCTACCAAAAGCTTTAATTGATATAGTGAAGAAGAATAATTTATATGAATTTGTTACTTAGTTGAATGAAGTTTTTCCTTGCTCAATTAAATCCAATTGTGGGCGATCTAGATGGAAATGCAAAAAAAATACTCTATGTAGCTAATAAAGCACATTTAAATTCTGCTGATATGGTGCTCACCCCAGAATTATCTTTGTGGGGTTATCCTGCAAAAGATTTACTTTTAAAAAAAAATTTAATTGAAAGACAATATACTATTCTAGATCAGCTATCCAAATCTATTAATAAAAAATATGGGGATTTGAGCATTACGGTAGGGATTGCTGAAAAGATTGATGACTCTTTTTTCCCAAATCTTTATAATTCTGTTGTTCTAATTGAGAGTGGTCATTGGAAAACAATTGCACGAAAAATTATTCTCCCTACTTATGAAGTATTTGATGAGAAAAGATACTTTCGATCCGAAGAGAAAGTATCTGTAATCTCCAAGAAAATTAAAGATAAAACTTATAAGATTGGCTTAACTATATGTGAAGATTTATGGGTTAATGAAAATATAGATGGGAGAGGTATTCATGAAAAGAATCCAATTTCGCAATTAAAGAGTAAAAAAATTGATCTTTTATTAAATTTATCGGCATCTCCATACACCTTCAAAAAATTTAAGTTAAGAAATAAAATTTCAAGTTTTGCGGCTCAATATCTTAATGTGCCTTTGGTATACATCAATCAAGTAGGGGCTAATGATGATCTAATTTTTGATGGGAATAGTTTCATTATCAATAAAAATGGATCAAAAATTAAGCAATTAAAATCTTTTTCAGAAGATACATTCATTTGGAATATTAATGAAAATTTAAATTTGGTAACTGAAAAAAAATCTTCTGATATTTCTTCAGTTTTTGATGCTTTAGTTTTGGGAGTAAAAGATTACGCTAAAAAATGCGGATTTAGATCAGCTTTGATTGGCTTAAGTGGAGGAATTGATTCGGCACTCGTTTCAGTAATTGCAACTGCTGCATTAGGACATGAGAATATCTTCTGCGTCTCAATGCCTTCTAAATGGAGTTCAAATCATTCTAAAATCGATGCAAAAGATTTAGTCGAAAGATTAAATGTAAATTTAAATACAATTTCAATTGAAAATATCATGTCTTCTTTTGAGGACTCTTTTTTAGAAAGCTTTAATTTCAAAGTAGAAGGCGTAACAAATCAAAACATCCAATCGAGGATAAGGGGTACCCTTCTAATGGCTTTAGCTAATCAAGAAAAGCATTTATTACTTGCAACTGGTAATAAATCAGAACTAGCTGTTGGATATTGCACACTATATGGCGATATGAATGGAGGATTATCTGTAATAGGTGATTTATATAAAACTAATGTTTTTAAATTGTGTAATTGGCTAGATAGTGAAGATTCATTAGAACGCCGAAAAGCTTACAAATTAGATACTAAAGTTAAAATTATTGGGGACCAAATCCGAAAGAAGGCTCCCAGTGCTGAGTTAGGACCTAATCAACTTGATACCGATTCACTGCCTCCATATTCTTTATTAGATAAAATTCTTAAAGGAATTATTGAGGAAAAAAAAGATTTACAGCTTCTTGAACAAGATGGTCATACCAAAAAACAAATTTTAAAAATAATTACACTAATTAAAAAAGCCGAATTCAAAAGAAAACAAGCTCCTCCTATACTAAAACTAAGTAGTCAATCACTGGGAAGTGACTGGAGAGTCCCAATTGCAATTTCTTACTAAGATCCCATCTTTTTAAAAGTCATTTCTTGAATTTTATTTAAAGGTCTTTTAATTGATTTAGGGTTAATTCCTTCTCTTATAGCAAGAACTAAACCTGATGCCTCAAAATAATTATCCACCTCAATGAGTTTAGGATAGTTATAAATATTATTATCAAGGTTTATAATATTTTGATTTTTTACAGCAATTATATTTAATCCTCTTTCCATTCCGGCTAAAACTGCTTCTCCGCCTAATGAACCACTTGGAATCACAATAGATTCGACATGACTTGGGTGTAAGGTAATACTGTCGCTTTTATCAGATAATTCTATAAGATCTGGAGCCTTACTTAAACCAATCAATACTGAGGGCAAAAATGTATATCCTATTTCTTCGGAAGCCGCCCGAGGATCTAAATTTTCATTCAATTCAATTGGACTTAATGCAGGTGCATGTGCACAGGGAACTTTGAGAAACTTACTTATCAAATGACTTATTACAGCCTCAACTCCTGCTATGGGATCAACACCTTTTCCCTCCCTATATGAATTTGTTTCAACTAAATCTAAATCATCAGGGAATTTAGCTACTATCGCTATTGCCGTCATACCTTTATTTATCAACATTTCTCCTGCTTCAATTAAAGTATCGGGATTTTCAATTAAACCTTCGCTGATACCTTGTGATTCAGAATCAATACTTATTCCTAAAGGCTTTTTTGTTAATACATAAGAATCAACATCAATTCCTAATGTTGCGACACAAGCATCTGCGACTTGTAAATGTCTTATTAATATTTCATGTTCAATGCTTGAATCAAAAATTATTCCAATTTTCTGCTGTTTTACACTTTTGAGGCCAATTTCTCCTTTAGCAAATCTATCTAAGCTATAACCTTCGACATAAAAAATATCTTTGTGTTTTTCTGCAAGAGAACCCCCATTCATAACATTGGGATGAGTAATTAAGCATCCACTTGCGGAGGCTAACAATTTTGCAGCAGGGAGGGAATCTCCAGCAAAACCTCCGATTTCACATCCAATCCCAGTTGGAATAATAAAAATTGTAGGTGAAATGTCCATTTACTATCTTGATTTATATTGATGAATTGATTTGTTTTTCTAAAACAGCTTTAATTCTTATTTTCTTTACATGAGATGATTCTACTGAAGCTTTTATATCGGCAATAGACCATCTTATAATTCTCCCTTTTTTCATTAGATTTCCGATAATAAATCTCCTCAAATTAAAAACTTTTATTGATGGTGGCCAATCTAAATAAAAATCAACCTTTATTAATTTCATTTTTGGTAGTTACCAAATTGACTACTAGATAGATGATCTTGAGCTTCATTTCCGATAATAATATGTAAATCAGACTTTGAATAAGCAAAACTCTTTCCCTTCAAATCATTCTTTAAACCAATTGCATCCTCATGTTCAACTGATCTATCAACTAACATTGAGGAAGTATTAGTAAATACTCCCGAAGAGCAACTTGTTGGAATATCAATTTCAATAACTTTAGCGAAAGTTATGGTATTTGGATACACCGGACATAAAAAAACACGTCCATTTTTTTTTAATTCAACTTTAATACTATATTCCGACATTCTTGAGGATTCAGCTAGACTGCTGAACCTCCTACCACCTCTAAAATTTCCTGAGTTATTGCAGCTTGTCTTGCTTTGTTATAGGTAAGGTTTAAAGTACTTGCTAATTCTTTAGCATTATCACTTGCATTATTCATTGCAGTCATTCTGCAGGCAAGTTCTGATGCAGCAGACTCTTGAAGTGCTCTAAGAATCTGATTCTGCAAGTACAAAGGTAATAAGGAATCCAATAACTGATCAGGGCTTTGTTCAAAAACGATATCAGAAGGCAATCTGTCTGATTCATTCTTTTCTAAATTAGATTTTTCAACTAGTAACTTACTATTTTTTGTAGTTAATCTAAAGATCTCATCATTTTCCTGTGCAATTCCTTGAGGGTCTAATGGCAGCAACGTTTGTACAACTGGAGCACAACTTACGAGAGTGATGAATTTGGTATAAATGATTTCTACCCTATCTGAGTTTTCTGATAAAAATTCCGCTAAAACCTCATTGGTTATTCCTTCAGAATCTATAGCTGTTGGGACTTGTTCTAGTTCTTTGAATGTACTTTTAATTACGTATTTATCCTTCCTATTTTGGAAGTAACCTATTGCTTTTTTCCCAACTAAAATCAAATTTGGTTCATAACCTTGTTTAATTAACTCTGCATACCTAATTTCTACCTTTTTAATTATGTTTGTATTATATCCACCACATAAGCCTCGATCCGCAGTTATGCAAACCAAAGAAATTGATTTCACTTCTCTTTTGGATAAAAGTGGAGAGTCTACAGCCTCAAACTGGACCCTCGATTGAATATTCTCTAAAACACGAGCAAGTTTGTCTGCAAAAGGTCTACTCTTGAGGACTTGATCTTGTGCTCTCCTAACCTTCGCAGCCGCAACCAATCTCATGGCTTCTGTTATTTTTCTAGTATTTTTAACAGAAACAATTCGATCTCTAATTTCTTTAAGATTTGCCATAATAACTCCTTAAAATAAATTCAAACTGTGGCAAGCATTGAGGATTTAACTTCTTTTATAACCTCTGTTAATGTTGTTTCTAAGCCTTCGTTAAGTTTCTTCTCTTTAAGAATCTCTTCAATAAATTCTGCTTTATTTAACTTGAGATATTCTCTAAGTTCAGCAGCAAATTTGGTTACATCTTCAACAGGTACTTCGTCAATAAGACCCTTAACACCTGCATAAACAACCGCCACTTGTTCAGCAAGGTTTAATGGTGAGAATTGTGCTTGTTTAAGCAATTCTCTTAATCTCTTACCTCTTTCAAGTTGTTGTTGAGTTGCCTCATCAAGATCAGAGGCGAATTGAGAAAATGCTGCTAATTCATCAAATTGAGCTAATTCTAATTTTAGTGTTCCAGCTATTTTCTTAATTGCTTTTGTTTGCGCAGCCCCACCAACTCTACTAACTGAGATACCCACATTTATTGCAGGACGTAAGCCTGAGTTAAACAAATCTGCGCTTAAGAAAATTTGTCCATCAGTAATTGAAATAACGTTTGTTGGAATATATGCAGAGACATCTCCAGCTTGAGTTTCAATAATTGGTAGCGCTGTCATTGATCCACCACCCATATCGTCAGATAATTTTGCTGCCCTCTCAAGTAATCTGCTATGACAATAAAAAACGTCTCCAGGATAAGCTTCCCTTCCTGGTGGTCTTCTCAAAAGAAGAGACATTTGTCTGTATGCTTGCGCTTGCTTTGTTAAATCATCATAAATAACAAGAGTAGCTTTACCTTGGTACATGAAATGCTCAGCAATAGCAGCGCCAGTATAAGGAGCTAGATACTGTAAAGCAGCAGCTTCAGAAGCACCTGCACTCACTACAACTGTATAATCAAGAGCACCTTTTTCTCTTAGAACTTCTACTACATTTGCTACTGATGCAGATTTCTGACCAATTGCTACATATACACAAACTACATCTTGGCCTTTTTGGTTGATTATCGTGTCTATGGCGATCGCAGTTTTTCCGGTTTGTCTATCTCCAATAATCAATTCTCTTTGACCTCTCCCCACAGGTATCATTGCGTCAATTGATGTAATACCTGTTTGCATTGGTTCATGAACTGATCTCCTTTTAATAATTCCAGGAGCCATCTCTTCGATAAGTCTATTGTCACTAGTTGGTATCTCACCTTTCCCGTCTATTGGTTGCCCTAAAGGATTAACAACTCTCCCTTTCATTGCCTCTCCAACTGGGACAGAAGCAATTTTACCTGTTGACTTAACATTACTTCCCTCTTGAACGCCTAGAGCTTCTCCCATTAAAACCGCGCCAACATTATCGTCTTCTAGATTTAGTGCTATCCCTTCAGTCCCATCTTCAAATTCTAATAATTCACCAGCCATGACCTGATCTAAGCCATATATTCTTGCAATGCCATCCCCTATTTGCAGTACAGTTCCTACATTGCTAACACTTACAGATTGGTCATAATCAGTTATCTGCTGTTTTAAGATTGAACTGATTTCATCAGGGCGTATAGATACCATGGATTTAAGAATTTAAGGTTGAATTTTGAATTTACTTGGATAGTGACAAACCAAGCTTTCTAATTTGAGAGGCAAGACTAGCATCAATTACTTTAGATCCTACACTCGCGACGAAACCACCAATGAGTGATGGATCAATTTTAGTTACAAGTTCTAATTTTTCAGTGCCCGCTATATTGATGATCTTTTTGGTAATTAAACCTTTTTGGTCATCAGTAAGCTCAACGGCGGAAGTAACAGTTGCCAATGCAATATTACTATTTTCTCTGTGAATTTCTAAAAATCTATTGAGAATTGAAGTTACAATTCCAATTCTTTGCCTATCAGCCAATAATTTCAAGAAATTAAGAAGAGAAGAATTAATCCTATCTGAAAAAATTTCAATTATAATTTTTCTCTTAGTTTCTGTCTCTAAAACTGGAGAAGATAATGTTTTCTCTAGCTCAGGGGCATCATTAATTAAAGTAAGTAGTTGTTTTACTTCATTAACCATTTCTTCAGTTTGATCATTTTCATTAACAACCTGAAGTAATGCTTCTGCATATGGAGTAGTGACTGAATTTAAAAGTGGCATTAGTTCATCTCAATATTGTTTATGGATTGAGTTACCAAATTTTCTTGAGTTGTTTGATCAAGTCTATTTGGTAGAGAATCTAAAGCTTTCTTAATAGCTAATTCAACAGCTTCTTTACGAAGTTGAGAAATCGCTCTTGAGGCTTCTGAGCTTTCGTCAGAGATGGCACTTTGTTTTATTCGTGCCATTTCTTCAATAGCTTTTTTCTCACTTTCCATCCTGATTGATTCAGATCTCTTAAGAGAATCTGCCTTTATTTGACTAGCTTTTTCTTCTGCTAAGGATAAGTCAGTCTTTGCTTTCTCTAAAGCTTGTGTTGCTTTAAGAAGTCGATCTTCTGCATCTTTTAATTCAAGAAGTATTCCCTCTCTTCTTTTTTGAAGCATTTTACCGAGAAAACTTGGTAAAAATTTGTAAAGACCAAAAACGACTACAGCCCAGTTAAGAACGTTAGTTTCGAATAAATTAAGATTTAATCCAAAACCTTCTGTAGCTAAAAGAGGTAAATTCATTTTTCTAGAATTAATCTATTAACAATAAGTTCGCTTAAGTCATCAGCTTGCTTAAAAAGTTGGTCACGAGCAGAAGATGTCTGATTTTCTATTTCTAACCTTGCTTTTTCTTTAGAAGCATTTGCTTCATTATTAGCAAGTTCAAGAGCTTCTTTGTAAAGCTTATCAGATTCATTCTCGGCATCACTCACAATTTTTTGAGCTTCAGAACGAGCACTTTGAAGCTGGCTTAATAAATCAGCTTCTAATTTTTCAACTTCTGAAAGTTTATTTTTGGCCTCCATAATATTATTACTTACAAATTTTTCTCTTTTTTCAACAACCTTGCCTACAGGTTTAAAAAAGAGAGAATTTAATATGTAAGTAAGAGCGACTACTTGTATTGCCATAAGAGGCAAAGTGGCATTTATGTCAAATAACCCACCTTCGGTAGCTCCAAAAAAATTAAAGGCCAACATATGTTTCAGTTGATAATTAAAAAATTATATTTAAATATTGCTAATAAGAATTAAAAGCAACATTAACTTTTAGGAAAAAGGGTTCGCAAAAAGTAATACTAAAGCCACAACTAATCCATAGATTGTTAATGACTCCATGAAAGCGAAAGATAAAAGTAGAGTTCCTCTGATTTTACCTTCAGCTTCAGGTTGGCGGGCAATACCCTCAACAGCACCTTGAGCTGCGTTACCTTGTCCAAGGCCTGGGCCGATAGCGCCTAAACCAACTGCTAATCCTGCAGCTACAACAGATGCAGCGGAAGTAATGGAATCCATAATTTTGAAATAAAGAGCTTAATGCTTGTGATAAATCTTTTTGTCTGTCACGCTTGGACATTCTTTTTTAAGAATGGGTCTGAATTTTTCAGACCTACGCGATTAAATATTTTGCCAGATTACAGGCCCTTTGTAAAAGAGTCTGAATGTATTTAAAAGATGCTAATGATGTTCCTCTACCGCTTCTCCTATGTAGTAAGCAGCAAGTGTAGCGAAGATTAATGCTTGGATTGCACTTGTAAACAACCCAAGAAACATTACAGGAATTGGTAAAACTAGGGGAACCAGGAAAACCAAAACACCAACTACAAGTTCATCAGCAAGAATATTCCCAAAAAGCCTGAAAGATAATGATAAGGGTTTGGTAAAGTCTTCTAAAATTTTAAAAGGTAGCATTATCGGTGTTGGATGAACATAATATTCGAAGTATCTCCAGCCCTTATTGCTTAAACCAGCATAGAAATAAGATAAAGATACTAACAAGGCCAGTGCAATAGTTGTATTAATATCAGCTGTCGGAGCTCCTAATTCTCCACTTGGTAACTTTATTAATCTCCAAGGTATAAGCGCCCCTCCCCAATTACTAACAAACACAAATAAGAATAGAGTTCCGATAAAAGGCATCCAATCTCTATAAACTTTTTCACCAATTTGAGTTCTTGCAAGATCTCTAATATAGTCCCATAAAAATTCAAGTAAATTTTGCAATCCTTTAGGATCATTTTCCATTTTTTTCGTCCCTAAAGAGATAAAAACTAATAATGAACCTAATAGGATCCAAGAAGTTAAAAAAACTTGTCCATGAAGTCTTATATTTCCAATTTGCCAATATAGATGTTGACCAACTTCTAATGCTGCAAAATTTGTCGACAAGGAGTTTAATAACATTTTGATTTAAAGAAAAATTAATAAATTTTGATAAGCAAAATTTATTTAAGAACGTGAAAAATAAAATATAAGAGAAGGCTTATAGATAAAAAAGCCTATCATTGCTGGGAAAATATCTAAGGATGCTAGCTTGCTCGCAAAAATAAAGAGACAAACTGGAACCAATAGTTGTAATTGAGAAACACCTCTAGATTCTTTTCCTATTTTGCCTATACTTTTAGCAAGCAAACGTAAGTAAAAAATACCAGCAATGGCACCTATAAAAACACTAAAACCAAAAGTATACCCAATTAGAATCCCTGTTATAGATGCTACTAAAATGGCAACAATAAAAGTAATACCAAAAATTGTTATTTGTAATTTGGTATATTCATCATTTTTTGAAAATAATCTTTGAAATTGACTTCCAAAAACTAATTTTATTTTATTAATGAAAGAATCATCATGGGAAGGAGTATCGAGAACATTCTTACTATGAAGATGTTCGATATTTTTTTTTCTATTTGAGTCCACTGATGTGAACATAATTTAGAAAACCCCCTTTATACAGATTTAAGTAAGTATATAAACTCACGGAATCTATCATGGAGAGGGGCCTTTTAGCTAGGTATTCTTTGTTTAAAGTCCTAATTCTTAAGATTTGTGATATTTGATTTATATGTTTTTGAATAACTAAAAAAGGGTTTGAGTTTTGTTAATCAAAATCAATTTAATTGACATTCACTTCAAAACTTAGCTTAAAGACTTGGCAAAGTAGTTATTTGACGTCTCAATAGTATATCTACGAACTTTAACTTGGAGATAAGTAAAGCCGCTAAAAAATATTCACATTCTTTTGAAAGAAATAGAACTTTTGATTCCAGAATAAAACCTAATTATTTAAGGAACAATTTCTTACCTTTACCGTGGGAAATCTGGCCTTATGAAGGGAAAATCCTGCTTATTTTGATATGTATTTGGTCTATTTTTGGTTTATTTATACTTGGTTCTGCAAGTTGGTGGGTGGCTAGCAAAGAAATGGGGGATTGGGCTTATTATTTAAAAAGGCAAATTATTTGGTGTATTCCGGGATTAACTATCTTTTATTTTGTTTTAAATACAAATATTAGAGATCTTTTAAAAACTTCAAAAATTATCTTCTATTTCTTAATTATCTTGATAATTTCAACAATTTTCTTCGGAAGTACAGTAAACGGTTCTTCAAGATGGTTAATTATGGGTCCTCTACAAATTCAACCCTCGGAATTGATCAAACCTTTTGCGATTTTAGAAGCAGCCAACTTATTTGCACATTGGAATTTAATAAAAAAAAATAAAAAACTTATTTCATTAAGTACTTTTGGATTGCTAATTTTATTAATAATGAAGCAACCCAATCTTAGTACGGCAGGATTAACAGGGATTCTTTTTTGGGTAATGGGTTTATGCGGTGGAGTTAAATACAGTTCACTCTTTTCAGTAGCTTCTCTAGGATTTTTGAGTGGTTGTATTAGTATTTTGAGTAATGAATATCAAAAGCTAAGAGTAATATCATTTATTGATCCTTGGAAAGATTCAGAGGGCAATGGATATCAATTAATTCAAAGTTTATTAGCGATAGGTTCAGGAGGATTATTTGGGCAAGGATTTGGTCTGTCTACACAAAAATTACAATATTTACCAATTCAAAGCACAGATTTTATTTTTGCTATTTTTGCAGAAGAATTTGGTTTATTAGGATCAACATTATTATTAGGTTTTTTAGTTCTTCTCTCTTATGTAAGCTTAAGGATTGCAATAAAATGCAGGAATAACTATACCAAGTTAGTCGCTATTGGATGTGTAACCTTACTAATAGGTCAATCCATATTGCATATAGCTGTAGCGACAGGAATGATGCCCACAACTGGGCTGCCGCTACCCTTTGTAAGTTACGGAGGAAATTCCTTATTATCCTCATTTTTTGTAATTGGAATGTTGTTAAGGTGCTCATTAGAGTCAACTGGCTTCATAGGCATTATTAGTGCACGAAAGTCTCTTAATTAGTTAGAATTTAAGAGATTTAGATTCTTGTCATCACATCTATTAATTTAGTTATTTCAGAATTAGCTCAAAAAGGTAATTTACTAATGGAGCAAGGGCTTAATAATCCAGGCCCGTTTACAATATTTTTGGTATTTACAGCAGGCCTTTTAACCAGTCTTGGCCCATGTTCTTTATCTTTACTGCCAATCACAATTGCGTATATTGGTGGAACAAAGAAAAATAAATTTAAACTTATAAGTTTTTCTGGCGGAGTTATTTTTTCGCTAGTTACTTTAGGAGCATTAAGTGGATTCTTAGGGAAAATATATGGTCAATTACCCTCTTATTACTCTTCTTTAGTTGCTTTCATAGCAATAATTATGGGTCTAAATTTATTAGGAATTTTAAAATTCCAATTACCAAATGGGCCCGACTTAAGATTTATGGAAGATAAGGTGCCTCCTTTAATAACACCTTTTCTGATAGGTGGAACTTTTGGTCTCGCTTCCTCACCATGCATTACTCCAGTACTGGCTACACTATTAGCTTGGGTATCGCAAGCAAAAAACCCCACAATTTCAATAATCTTTTTGTTCTTCTTTGGACTAGGTCAAATAACACCCTTAATACTTGCGGGGGCAACAACTGAAAATCTAAAGCAGTTTCTAGAACTCAGAAAATATAGTCAAATAATTCCTACTTTAAGTGGAGTATTTTTAGTTTCTGTAGGAATTTTAAATTTAATTTCAAATTGGATTTAAATGATTATTTTTAAGAATTTGATTTTAAAAATATCAAGTTTAAAATTTGCTATTACATTAATAATTTTCATTGCTATTACAAGTGGTGTTGGAACATTTATACCTCAAGGCAATGATCCACAAGAGTATATTGATTTCTACAATGAAACTCCAATTTTTGGACTTATTAATGGATATCAAGTAATAAAACTTCAATTAAATCATGTTTATACAAGTAATTGGTTTTTATTTTCATTAATACTCCTTTGTATTTCTCTTGCGGCTTGCAGCTTTCGGAGACAAATACCTTCTTTAAAAGCTGCATTAAAATGGACTGACTATAAAAATGAAAAAAGATTCTACAAACTTCAATTAACTACTAATTACAAAGTAAGCCAAGACGTAAATCATATTTTAAAAGCTGATTCTTTACTAAGAAAAAAAGGTTGGAGCATTTCCAAATTTGAAAATCGCTTATCGGCAAGAAAAGGTCTCGTGGGAAAACTTGGACCTATAATTGTCCATATTGGGCTTATTATTTTACTTATTGGCTCTGCATATGGAAATTTCAGTAGCCAATCTAAAGAACAATATTTGAGACTAGGAGAAAGTTTAGATTTAATAAATGAGAATAAAAATTCTAAGTTCACAATAAAATTAAACAACTTTTTAATAGAGCGTGAAAGTGATGGAAAACCAAAGCAATTTATTTCATATTTAAACTTTTTTTCAGAAGAGCAACATTTAAATGAAATAAAAACAACGCAAGTAAATCACCCGATTAGATTCAGAGGTTTAACTATTTATCAAGCTGATTGGTCAGTTTCAAATATTGTTTTGGAGATTGATAGTGTTCTTTACCAACTAAAACTAAAACCTATTCCAGAGATAGGAGATCAAATATGGGGACTTTTAATTGAATTGGGAAGAGAAAATAAAAAAAATTATCTTTTAACCATTGATAATGAAAATGGTCCTCTTAAAGTCTCAAATATTAAAGACTTTTCTGAAATGTTTATTTATTTAAATGATGATCCTATCGAAATTAATTCTTCAAAACTATCTTTAAAAAAAATTATTCCTAGTAGTGGTTTGATAATTAAAAATGATCCTTCAATTCCATTTATATATTTAGCTTTCACTCTAATAATTTTGGGAACAATTTTTAGTCTTATTCCAACCAACCAAATATGGATTTTATTCAATGAAAATTCAAATAAATTATTTGTTGGTGGTTTAAGTAATAGAAATCTTTTAGGCTTCAAGAAGGAATTTCAAAAATTATCAGATGAGATAAAGAATAATTAGTTTCTTTTCTGCCCACTGTAAATATCTAATTTCATAGAAACGTTTCCTCTAGGATTAAAATCAGCATTTAAATGTATCCAATGAGGAGCTGCTGCATTTAAAAGATCATCCATAATTCTGTTTACTACTTCTTCATGTGATATCTTAAGATCTCTAAAGTGATTAATATAAAGTTTTAAAGATTTCAACTCATAAACTTTACTATTAGGCTGATAAAAAATATTTAATTTTGCAAAATCTGGATAACCAGAAAATGGGCATTTGCAAGTAAATTCAGGAAGTTCAATTGAAATTTCATAAATTCTTTTTTTGTTTGGATTATCAAAGCAAATTATTTTTGATTCTTCTATCAGTCTTTCTCCATATAAAGGCTTATTAGTTGAATCGTATAAGTTAGGTGTACTCATTGTTTTTAACAATCTTCTCTACTAAAAATATATAAAAAGCTAAGAATTCGCAAAAAATCAAAAACATATCTTAGTGTTACAAATCAATAAGTCAGAGGATATAAAATTCATATTTGTATCAACAGTTACAGTTACAAGCTAATTACAAAGGCTTATATATATCTAGTTTCTAAAAAATTTATGGACATCTGTTTAGTAAATATAGACAATAATTTAAATAAATCTCTTCAACCCACCAGTGTAATGGGAATGTTATGGCTCCAAACTCATTTTGAGAATGAACAATGGGAGGCATTAGCAAATAATCAAGTAATAATTTCAAAAGAAAATTCAGAGTTACTTTTTAAAGATGCAACTAGCGCTGGGCTTAACATCAAATCATTTTCTGAAGTTTCAATGCTAGATGTTTTTCAGAAAAAGAATTAAACTTAAAGTATTCAAGGGAAGCACATGAAGAAAATCGAAGCAATCATACGTCCATTTAAATTGGAAGATGTAAAAATCGCACTAGTAAATTCTGGAATTGTGGGAATGACAGTAAGTGAAGTGAGAGGATTTGGAAGGCAAAAAGGGCAAGTGGAAAGATACAGAGGTTCAGAATTTACAGTTGAATTTCTTCAGAAACTTAAAGTAGAAGTTGTAGTAGAAAATGAAAAAGTTAGTTCAGTAATAGATGCAATTGCCGAAGCTGCAAAAACCGGCGAAATAGGTGATGGGAAAATATTCATATCACCTATTGATTCTGTTGTAAGAATTAGAACTGGAGATACCGATAAAGAAGCTCTTTAATTAAAGAGTCTCTCTTACCAAATTCTCAATATATTTAAAATTTATTATTGGATTAGATATTCCTGTCTTAGACATCCAAGCAAGATATTCATGATTTCCTGCAGGGCCAACTAACGGAGAGGCAACTAGACCCTTAATATTCCATTGTAATTTTTCTGCAGTATTAAGAACCGACTCTATAGCCTCAATATGATATTCAGCCTTTCTTACAACACCCCCTTTGCTTACTCGATCTTTTCCTACCTCAAATTGTGGTTTAATAAGGAAGATACCCTCTATAAAATCTCCAAATAATAAATTATTAATAGGTTCGAAAACTAAATTTAGTGATATAAAAGACAAATCTGCTACAACAAAATTTGGCAATAAACTTTCTTCAGAATATATATCTAAAGGCTTTAAATTTCTTATATTTGATCTTTCAAAAAGAATAACTTTTGGGTTTTTCCTTATTTCCCAAGCCGTTTGACCATAACCTACATCTATCCCGTAGACCATTTTCGCACCTTGTTGCAACAAGCAGTCAGTAAATCCACCAGTAGAAATTCCTGCATCTATACAAACTCTACCTTTAACATTGATATTGAGTTTTTTAAAAGCCTCCAATAATTTCTCACCACCTCTTGATACAAATTGAGCTTCAGATTCAATAATAAATTCAGTTCCTGTTATTACTTGTTGACCTGGTTTATCGAAAATCTTACCATTGATATCTTTAACCTTTCCAGCAAGAATTAGACCCTGAGCTTTCTGACGAGTTTCACATAAACCTTGGGAAAGAAGATAAAGATCTAATCTACTTTTTTTAATCATTTATGGTAAAAATAATTTTATTAAATAACTATTGGCTATTTTCAGATAATATTTTTGAAACATAATGCTTTTTTAAATTTTTTTAAACAAACAATACCTATTTTTTATAAAGATAGTCCAATTGAATGCTTTAGACACTTTTCAAAAAAAATTGATATTTACAAATATAAAAGCTGTTACATAAGACAACAATTCTTATGCAAATATGTTCAATGGCAAGTAGATCTTTAAGGTATAGAGCAATTATGAGATTTTAGTTATAGAGTTGAAATTGAAGATGTTTAAAAATTGTGATTGAACGTTACACATTGCCCGAAATGGGGAGAATCTGGACTGAACATGCGAAATTCCAGAGTTGGCTTAAAGTTGAAATTGCAGCATGCGAAGCAAATTATTCTCTTGGGAAAATTCCTGAAGATGCACTTCAAGAGATTCGTTTAAAGGCTAAATTTGAAGAATCAAGAATTAAAGAAATTGAGAAAGAGGTTAAACATGATGTAATAGCATTTCTTACAAATATTAATGAATATGTTGGAGATTCCGGAAGATATATTCATGTTGGAATGACTAGCAGTGATGTCCTTGATACAGGCCTATCATTACAGCTAAAAGATTCCTGCAAATTGTTATTAGAAGAGATTGAAAAATTAGAAAATGGAGTCAGGTTATTAGCGAGAAAGCATAAAAATACATTAATGATTGGAAGATCGCATGCCATTCACGGAGAGCCTATCTCTTTTGGATTTAAATTGGCGGGATGGTTAGCGGAAATATTAAGAGATAAGAAACGATTATTAAACCTTAAAGAATCTATTTCCATAGGACAAATAAGTGGAGCCATGGGAACTTACGCTAACACAAACCCCGAAATAGAAAAAATAACTTGCGATTTACTAGATTTAAAACCAGATACTGCAAGTACTCAGGTTATATCAAGAGATAGACATGCTGAATATGTTCAGACAATTGCTTTAGTAGGTGCTTCACTTGACAGATTTGCGACTGAAATAAGGAACTTGCAGAGAACAGATGTGTTAGAAGTTGAAGAAGGATTTTCAAAAGGGCAAAAAGGAAGCTCAGCCATGCCACATAAAAGAAACCCAATTCGCAGTGAAAGGGTTAGTGGTTTATCTAGAATTTTGAGAAGTTATGTTGTTACAGCTCTTGAGAATGTTCCTCTTTGGCACGAAAGAGATATTAGCCATAGTTCTAATGAGCGCATCATGTTACCAGATGTTTCTATATGTCTTCATTTTATGCTTAGGGAAATGCAGGAAATAATAAATAATTTAGAAGTTTATCCAGAAAATATGTTTAAAAATTTAAATATATACGGGGGGGTAATCTTTAGCCAGAAAGTTCTACTTTTACTTGTAGAAAAAGGTTTGTCTAGGGAAAAGGCTTATAGTTTGGTACAGAAAAATGCTCACCAAGCTTGGAATAATGAGAATGGCAATTTCAAAAAGAATATCGAGAAAGATCAAGAGATAATGAAATTAGTAACTGAGAATGATTTAAAGGAATGCTTCGACCCCAACATTCATCTAAATAATTTAAATGTAATATGGGAAAAATTAAGTATTTAAATCACCTAAATATTATTTGAATTTTAACCACAGTTTTTTTTACAACTAATGACCAAAAACTTTAGATTTGAAAAAGATAGTATGGGAAAAATTAAAGTTCCCGCTGAGGCTCTTTGGGGAGCTCAAACGCAAAGATCAATTATAAATTTTTCTATTGGCGAGGAATTAATCCCATTAGAACTGATCTATTCAATTACATTAATTAAAAAAGCAGCAGCAATTGCTAATTTTAAATTGGGTCTAATTAATGATGTAAAAAAAGATCTAATTATTGAAGCTTGCACTGAAATACTTGATGGATATCATGATTCTCAGTTCCCTTTAAAAATATGGCAAACAGGTAGTGGTACTCAAACAAATATGAATATAAATGAAGTCATATCTAATATTGCTGCATTAAAAACAAATTCAGAACTTGGAACTCATAATCCTATTCATCCAAATGACGATGTTAATAAATCTCAATCTACAAATGATACTTTTCCTGCTGCTATTCAGATATCAGTGGTTACTGAAATAATTAAAAAATTAGTTCCTTCAATAAAGGAACTTACTAAGGTTCTTGATAAAAAAAGTAATGAGTGGAAAAATCTTATAAAAATAGGAAGAACCCATTTTCAAGATGCCGTTCCAATTTCACTTGGGCAAGAAGTTTCTGCATGGTCAAAACAACTAAAAGATGCTGAAGATACTCTCTTAGTAAGTCTTGATGAATTATGTTTTTTGCCACTAGGTGGTACTGCAGTTGGTACAGGAATTAATTGTCCAAAAGATTTTCCAGAAGAATCTATAAAATCAATTTCAGATGACACTAATGTAGTGTTTTATAAATCAAATAATCATTTCTCTTTAATGGCATCTCATGATCGATTAGCAAACGTAATGGGTCAAATAAAAATACTTGCGAGTGCATTATTTAAGATTTCTAATGATATAAAAATATTATCCTCAGGCCCTAGATCAGGTATTTATGAGTTAATAATTCCTCAGAATGAACCTGGCAGCTCAATCATGCCTGGGAAAGTAAATCCTACCCAATGTGAAGCATTATCCATGGTATGTACTCAAGTAATGGGTTTTGAATATGCAGTATCAATAGCCAATGCCAGCGGTACTTTACAAATGAACGAATATAAGCCACTAATTGGATTTAATATTCTGAGGAGTATAAAATTACTGAATAATGCAATAAGTAACTTTAGATTAAAGTTAATTGAAGGTATACAACCTAATCCTGAGACTATAAAAGCGAATCTTGAAAATTCACTAATGCTTGTAACAGCATTAGTACCCAAAATAGGTTACGAAAAAGCAGCAGAAATTGCGAATCTTGCTTTTAATGAATCAATTAACTTAAAAGAGGCAACACTAAAATTAGGCTATTTAAGTGCCAATGATTTTGAGGATGCTATAAATACTGATCAAATGATCTGATTTTTGTACTCTTAGTAATTATTATCAATTCTTTTTGTTGCTGGATTTATATTATCAGAGACTTTTAACAAGTCATTCGATTCAGAGACAGGAAATCTATTAATCGCTTTTAATGCTAACTTTGCTTTTTGTTTTAGTTTATTGCTAACTCCAACGCAGTATTGTATTTGTGATAAAACATCCATAGACCTTCTTAAGATCCTTACAACATCTCCCTCATCTAAAGAAGTGTTGAAAATTAATTCTTTCCATTTTTTGCCGCTTGCCCATTCTGAAATTATTCCAGTCAACTCTATTTCTAAAAAAATTGGAGTATCAATATTAAAATTTTTTTGTTTTGAGGCTACTAATTTCCCTAGGCCTTCTAACTCATTAAAAACTTCTATAACTTTTATGGAAGGTTTAAAATTACACCAAACATTTGGTCTTCTTACATCAACACAAATTGCTTGAATTATTGCAGCCAAATCAGGAGGAGTCAAATCATCCAAATAACCACTAAGTAAAACAAGTCCAACCCATAACTCATTTTCACTTCTTATCGCTCCAACTGATTGACCTACTTCAGTAAGTTCTAAATTATTTAAACAGCCAAAATGATTTAAGATTTTTGTTAAATTAGTAAATTTTTTCCAATTATGATTTTCTTTATCTTCCAATAGATTATTTCTCCTAATTATTTCTTGCTCAATCTCTATAATCCTTTTTCTATATCTTTTTAATTTTTTAGAGTCACCAAATTTATGAGCAGGCTGGTTTGATATTTTTTCATCTAAATTAGTAATTAATTTCCTTTGTTCTAAAACTTCAGTAGTAAGATCATATTGGGGAGTTCTTAAATCATATTTTTCAGAAATTTCAAAAATTTTATGTGCCAAGGTTTGTGATTCATCATTTCCTCTAACAACTTCTCCTGAAAAATTCATCTTTGGCTCCTCAAGTTTCAAAATTTTAATCTCCTCTAAATCAGGAAAAATATTTACAATATAAGAAGGTTTTATCAGGATAAATAAATTATCAATTGTTAAACAGAGCAAACTTGTAATTTTATTTGATTCATATATTTTTTTACAAATCATAGCTGGAACAACTTTCCTTTTTATTTGCGGTGCTTTTATAGAAATTAAACTTCCATCTTTAATATAGGTAAGTGCACTTGTGATTTCTTCTGATAATTTTTCAGCCGATTGTTTTTCTAATATCCTTAACAATCTTCTTTCTTCTTTTAAACGACTTTTCATTTTTTCATATAAATCAAAATCTTGCCATGAAATATTAGTTGTTATTTTTTTTAGTTCTTGTAAATCTTTTTCTAAATTATCAAGAATAACCATCTCTTCAGAGGATTCTCCTAAATATAAAAAGCTACCAAAACTTCTTTTTATTAATTCTCGAGATTTATCTAAACTATAATTTTGTAAAAGGTTAAGAACCATCCCATAGCTTGGGGTGAACTGGCTAACCAGCGGATTCGGTTGACTAATAGCCAAAGTACTTGCTTCTTTTGCACCCTCAAATCTAGTTTGTAGGGTTACTACATACCCCTGCAAATCCTTTCCCCTTCTTCCAGCTCTTCCGGACATCTGCAAAAATTCGCTACTAAATAATAATCTATGTCCTTCATCAGTCCTTTTTGATAATGAAGAAATTACTGTCGTTCTTGCAGGCATATTAATACCCGCAGCTAAAGTTTCAGTTGCGAAGACAACTTTTATCAATCCTTTCTGAAATAGTTCCTCTACTAACTCTTTCCATGCTGGGAGTAAACCAGCATGGTGTGAAGCGATACCTCTTTTAAGAGCTTCACAATGAAATTTATCTTTTACTCCTTCTTCATTATTTTTCAGATAAACATCTAATCTTTGAGATATCAAATTTGCTTCTGAATAACTCACTAAAGATAAATCTTTTATGTATTCAACAGCCTTATCACACCCTCTTCTACTAAAAATAAAATAAATAGCTGGCAACATATTTCGCTCTGAAAGTTTAGAGACGACAAAAGCAATTGGAGGAACCTTTGGTTGCATTATTCTGCCTACTTTACCTTTCTTTTTTTGACCTTTTGGTGCTCTCCAAATCTTACAATTTGGATGAATTCCATTACCCTTATTATTCAAAAGGGGATGAAGGCCCTTTGCACTACAGAACATAAAATCTAATGGAACTGGTCTTTTATCACTATTGACAAGTACTGTAGGGCCATGAACTTTTTCTATCCAATTTTGAAGTTGATCCGCATTAGAAATAGTTGCTGATAAAGCTATTATCTGCGCTCTACTTGGGCAATGAATTATTGTTTCTTCCCAAACTGTCCCCCTTTGCGGATCATTCATATAATGACATTCATCAAGAATTACAGATTCTAGATTTACCAATGGGTCACAAAATTCTTCAAATTCTCCATAGAGCATATTCCTAAAAATCTCAGTAGTCATTACTAAGATTGGAGCATCTCTAT
Organism: Prochlorococcus marinus str. MIT 9515; assembly: GCF_000015665.1. Classification (NCBI taxonomy): domain Bacteria; kingdom Bacillati; phylum Cyanobacteriota; class Cyanophyceae; order Synechococcales; family Prochlorococcaceae; genus Prochlorococcus; species Prochlorococcus marinus. The sequence continues at coordinate 1,440,299 of NC_008817.1, forward strand.
TAATACTAATATCTCCTGTAAGAAGACCTACTTTTTTCTCTCCAAATTGATTAATAAAATCTCTAAACTTTTGATTTGATAAAGCTTTTAATGGGGTTGTATAAAAAACTCTACTTTCATGAGATAAGGCTCTATAGATAGCAAATTCACCAATTAATGTTTTACCTGAACCAGTTGGTGCAGTTAAAACAACAGAATTGCCACTATTAATAGCTTTTATTGCCTCAATTTGGAAGGGATCTAGAGGGAACGGGAAATATTCCTCTAAATTAAGCAATAATTGTGATTGAAGAGCGGAGGAGTTAACTTCTTAAGATATGATCTATATAGATATTAATAAACAATACCTACCTTGCACACTTTAATAGTAAATCTAGATCATTTTATAAAAGTCAATTAGTTTAAATTTTTTAAAAATGAATAAAGTAAAAATCCCAAAAAATAGGCTTCGTAAATTAGAAACATTCACGTTAGGTCATAAACCCTATGAACTTCAAAGTTTAAATCCAGAGAAAGTTAAAAAAAATCTTATTGACTTATGTAGTAATGATTATTTTGGATTAAGTAGAGATAATGATGTATTAAAAGCCTCTTATGAAATTAGCTTATCTGAAGGTCTTGGTTCGGGTGGTTCAAGATTTATAACGGGCTCAAGACCAATTCATCAATTATTAGAGACACAACTTGCGGAATGGCTTAATCAAGAAAAAGTTCTTTTGTTTCCTAGCGGGTTCCAAGCTAATATAGCTGCGGTACAATCTTTAGCTGACAGAAATAGTATTGTAATAGCAGATAAATTGATTCATAATTCTTTATTAGTTGGTGTAAAAGCTTCAGGATCAAAACTAGTAAGATTCGTACATAATGATTTGAAAGACTTAGAAAATAAAATTCTTAAATTTAATTCAACACAAAAGTCCATTCTTATAATTGTTGAATCCCTTTATAGTATGGAAGGCTCAATTGCTCCTCTCAAAGAAATTGCGGGAATTTGTAAAAAATATAATGTTAAATTATTAGTTGACGAAGCTCACGCCCTTGGAATTTTAGGACATGAAGGCAAAGGTTTAAGTTTTGATGTATCTGATGAAATCACTATGCTTACTGGAACCTTTGGTAAATCGTTTGGCAGTGGCGGGGCATTCATCGCTTGCAACTCAATAATTGGTGAATACCTTATTCAAACGAGCGGGGCATTTAGATATACAACTGCTCTTTCCCCAGCTTTATCTGCAGGCGCACTTAAATCTCTTCAAAAAATCAAAAACAACAAAAAATGGGGTATTGATTTATTGATTTCTTCTGAAAAGTGGAAGAAAGAAATTATTCGAAATATTAGTTACCCAGTTAAGGGAGACTCTCAAATCTTATCAATAATTGTTGGGCAAGAAAAAAAGGCAATACTGCTTCAAAAACATCTTGAAAAAAATGGTTTTTTGGCGATTGCTATTAGACCTCCAACTGTGCCTGTGAACAAATCAAGAATAAGGTTAACAATCAGGAGAGATTTAAATCTAGAGATACTCGAAAATTTCACTTCTGTTTTGAAAGCTTTCAAATGAAACAAGTTATTACCCAACATGGTTGGGGTTTAGATCAAAGTTTTTGGGATAATTATAAAATTGAATTTAAAAAAAATGGATGGCATTGGCAAGATAATGAAAGAGGTTATTTTTCAAAAAATGTCAATCAATCAAAATGGATAACAAATAATTTGAATAATCAAATTAAAATGGTTTTATGTCACTCTTTAGGTTTCCATTTAATTCAAGAAAATCTTTTGGATGAGGCATCCCACGTTGTCTTTATAAATTCATTTAATAATTTTCTTCCATCAAGCAAAAAAAGAAATTTAATTTATAGATCTCTTAAGAGAATGGAGAAAAAAATAATTTCATTTGAAGCAGAAGCTATGTTAAAAGAATTTATAAATAGATCTTTTTCTCCAAATAATGTGAACATTAATTTCCAAAATATGTTTTATAAAAACTTAGAAAGTTTAAACAATAATCTTCTATTAAAAGACCTTAAAAAACTTTATACCAATAAAGATTCATTAAAGAATATAGAGAAAAATTGCAATGTCATCGTTATAATTTCCAAAAACGATTTGATTCTAGACCAAGATTCAAGTCATAAATTTATTGAATTACTAAACAAAAAATTAACCAAAAAGCCCACCGTTATTGAATTATCTAATCAAGGTCATTGTTTAACTAATTTAAATTTTTATCAAATCATCGAAAGAACTTTGGATAATAAATATGAAAAATAAGGTTTGGAATGAAACAATTAAGAATAACTTTAATAATGCTTCAGCGACCTATTTAGGTTATTCAAATATTCAAAGACATTTTGCTAAAAAGATTGTTTCTTTCCTAAAAGAGCTAAATATACAAAAAGGTGAATGGCTAGATCTTGGATCAGGGACTGGCTTATTAGCTGAAGAAATTGAAAAAAAATTTCCCTCCCAAAAAATTACCCGAGTTGATTTCAGCAAAAAAATGCTTCTTCAGAATAAAGAATCTAGTAAAAAGATTTTGTGGGATTTAAATACTGGCTTACCTCCATCAATTAGAAACTCTCCTCTAATGACTTCGAACTTTTGTATACACTGGTTAGATAATCCCGAGAAAATAATGATCGATTGGTTTAGCAAATTAAGCCCTGGTGGTTATTTAATTATTTCATATCCCACAATAAATTCTTTCCCGGAATGGAAACAAACTTGCATTGATAATAATATTGAATATAGCGGACTAACTTTCCCAGTTTCAAAAGATATAATCAAAAGTTTCCACTCTGATGAAATATTCTTCTCAAATGAATACTTATATGTAGAAAACTTTCCAGATGTTTATAAACTTTTCAGAAGCATAGTGAATGTAGGAGCTCAATCAACAAGGTGTGAACGCAAAACAGTGAATGAATTAAGAAAAATGCAAAAGTTTTGGCCAAAGATAGAAACTAATAGAGTTAACCTTACATGGAAAATTAATATTCAAATATTAAAAAAATCATGAGAGCTATAAATAAACAATTTCAATTTGTAATCTGCGGTACAGATACTGATATAGGAAAAACATTAATCAGTTCTTTTTTTGTAAGGGGATTAAATTCTTTTTATTGGAAGCCTATTCAAAGTGGAATTGGTTCAGAGACTGATAGTCAAGCTGTTGCACGACTTACAAAAGTAAATAAGGCAAAGATAATCAATGAAGCTTATATCTTTAAAGAACCTGTTTCCCCACATTGGGCAGCAGAAATAGATCAAAAAGTTATAAACTTTCAGCAATTGAATTTACCAAATGTTGATGGACCATTAATTGTAGAAACTGCGGGGGGTTTAATGGTTCCAATTACAAGAAACCATTTGCAAATAGATCAAATCAAGAAATGGAACATCCCTGTAATACTTGTATGTAAAAGCGGTCTTGGGACTCTTAATCATACTCTTTTAAGTATCGAGGCATTAAAAAAAAGAAATATCAAAATTCTAGGTCTAGTGATTAACGGAAAAAAACACTTAGATAATCCAAAAACATTAACTACATTTAGTAATATTCCTATTATTGCTGAATTTCCATTGATTCAGAACATTGGTTCCCATAATTTAGATATAATTTGGGAAGAGTTAAAAATTAAAAATAGATTGATCACCTTATTAAGTTCAAAAAATAATTAATGAAATCTCAGATATCAACAAACATTAATCAAGATTGGCACCCTCATATATGGCCACCTTTTACTCAGATTACAAATAGCAAACCCCAAATAGAAGTTACTCATGGAAAAAATGCTTTAATTTATACTAAAAATCCACAACAAGAACTTATTGATGGAATAAGCAGTTGGTGGGTTACCCTACATGGACATAGTAACGATTACATAGCAAATGCAATTTTTCACCAAGCCAAGACTCTTGAACAAATTATATTTGCCGATTTCTTACATCCACAGGCTAAATTATTATCAGAGAGACTCAGCAGCTTAACAAAATTAGAAAGACTATTTTTTTCTGATAATGGGTCTACGGCTGTTGAAGTAGCTTTAAAAATTGCCTATCAATCTTGGCAAAATCAAGGTGAAATAAGAAACCAAATCATTGCTTTTGATGGAGCTTATCATGGTGATACCTTTGGAGCAATGGCTTTAGGGGAAAGAAATATTTTTAATGAGAATTTTGACAATCTCATGTTTCCCGTCAAAAGGGTCCCCTGGCCTTCAACATGGATAGATGATGAAAAGGTTAAAATAAAAGAGAAACAAGCAATCCAAATATTAAATAACCTTCTTAAAAAACCAACAGTAGCTGTCATAATCGAACCATTAGTACAAGGGGCTGGGGGAATGAATATGGTTAGGCCTGAATTTATTAAAAAAGTTTCAGAAGTAGTAAAAAATAATAACTCTTTATTAATAGCTGATGAAGTATTAACAGGATTTGGGAGATGTGGAAGTCTCTTTGCATTTCAAAAGGCAAATATAATTCCTGATTTAATTTCTATTTCCAAGGGATTAACTGGAGGATTCCTACCTATGGGAATAACATTAGCTAAAGAGACAATTTTCCAAGCTTTTATTAGCGACTCGCCTAAAAAAACTTTTTGGCATGGTCATAGCTTCACAGCAAACCCTTTAGGATGTGCAGCAGCTAATGCAAGCCTTGACTTATTAGAAAATGATCCAGTTAAATATATTTCTTTTGAGGCAAAGCACTCTTATCACCTAAAGAAAATCAAGAAATTACCTTTCGTAAAAAACATAAGATTCACAGGAACTATTGCCGCATTTGATATTGAAATTGGGAATAATGAAGGTTATCTAAACAATATTGGTAAAAAGATAAAAGCCTTAGCAATTAAAAAAGGTTTATTTATAAGACCACTTGGTAATGTCATATATCTATTGCCCCCTCTTTGTATTACAGACAAACAATTAGAAAAAAGTTACAGAATTATTTTTGAAATTTTAAGTGATCTTTAAAATTTAAGGTTATGGTCCTTGTAAAATAGCATTTTCAATATCTTCTCTATTTATACAATAAGAAAATAGTCTTTTAGTTAATTTACCTCCACTCTCCCAAATAACACTTAAATCGTCTTGTTCAAAAACGATAGTTGCATTCCAATTAGAAAGTAACAAATTCCATTTAGAAAGATTCTCAATATCTTGTGTTGCACCTAAATCCTTTAACCATAACTCTAATGCCTGCAGTGAGTGTTGATTAATTGGGGTATCAGATGGGAACACAGAAATTACTTAAATGATTATCTTAGAAGCCAAGTTGGAATTGACTCTATTTCTTTACCGGTAAAAGAAGCGATCAATATAGCAAAAAGCAAGCTGATAAAAATAATAGTAATTAACAAAAATAGTGAGAACATTTCCCCATTTGAAAATGGTCTCCTATTTCCTTCTAACTGATTATTATTAGCGTCCATTACTAAAGTGTTCATTACATTCAAATTTGGTTTGCTTGGTTTTTGAGAATTTACTTGTAATTTTTCATCGTAAAGTTTCCTTAGATTAGAATTGTTCAAATTTTCATATGCCTCTAATACTTTTTGAAATTTATTTTTTGCATCTTCTAATTCTAAAGAAGTTGTATCTGGATGTAGTTCTAAAGAGAGTTTACAAAAAGCTTTTCTTAATTCATGATTTGAAGCATTTTCATCAACGCCTAAAATCTTATAGTAAGTTATCTTGCCTTTCAAAAAAATTTATTAATCATTGGAGGTATTCTAATCAATTTTGATAAGATTGAACGTATCTAATAAACGCGAAGAAGAGACTATTTAAAATTCAATGACAAAAGAAAGTATCCCAAAAGAACTATTAAAATTAATAACGGGAGAGGAAATAATGATGTTTCAAGAATTACGGATAAGAATTCAAGAATTAAATTATAAAACCAACTTAACTAGGTTAATCGAAGGAGATGATTATTGGATTTCTCAAGTATATGACAGTCTTTGGACATTTAAAGAAAATTCAAAAAAAATTTTTGATAATAAAAAATTTATTGATATTGGATCAGGTTGTGGTTTCCCAGGATTTGCCTATGCAATAACACATCCCAATTCAGAGATATATTTAGTAGATTCCTCCAAAAAAAAAACAGATTCACTAAAAGAAATTATCAAAAGAATGAATTTCAAAAATAATATATTTGTAATAAATGATCGTATTGAAAACGTTGGGCGTCAATCTTCATTCAAAAAGAGTTTTAATATTGCAACCGCAAGAGCAGTGAGTAATCCTTCAACAGTTGCAGAATATATATTGCCTATGTTGGAACAGAATGGATTAGGTATTTTATATTGTGGGAAGTGGAGAAATGAAGATAATAAAAATTTAGAAAATACATTAAATGTTTTAGAAGGAAAAATAATGGAAATCAAAAGTAAATCTCTTCCTAAAGAAAAGGGCATCCGTAATGTTATCTTTATTAAGCCAAAGGCATCTTGTCCTGATATTTTCCCTAGAAGTATTGGGAAGGCTGAAAAATATCCCCTAAAAGGTTAATTTTTTGATAATCTCGTTAATGATTTTTTTCCAAATTTTTCTTTTAGGACTCTTAATTTCTTTATGACCTCTTTGGGTTTCATATGCCTTTCTAAAACTTTTAATAATTGACTTTCACATATATCAACATCTAATAAATTTGCATTATTACCTGGGAACCAATGGCTACCATTACCAAGTAATTGGTATCTAGATTTTGCAAAATCTTCTAAATCAAAGGAGTCTATTAAATTCGAGAGCCAGAGAAGAACAGGGATATTTATTCCTCCAGGTGTATTTTGCCAATTTGGTAAATCTTTATTCCAACTTTCATACCACTCTAGACCTAACGAATTTATTGATTCCTCTTTTAATCTATTCAATATTTTAGGAATATAATAATCAGTTTCTGACAATAACGAAACTGCCTCTAAATGTAAATCAAAGTCTTTCTCTTTTGCGATCCCAACACTTATTGTATGAACATTTTTATTTCTTAAGCAAAAAAGATTATTAAATACTATTGGATGTAGAGGGCTACAAAGTTCTAACATTTTTGTTGATGGAGTGTGAAGATGTCCACCTTTATCTGTAGGACTTATTATGAAAACCCCAAGATCATATTTACGAGCTAAATCAATTACTTTAGTATTGGTTTGATTAATGAAATACCAATGCAAATTAACGTAATCAAAAAAATTTGTTGATATGGTTTTTTCTATAAGAGATGATTCTCCATGAGTCGAAAATCCTATATTTCCAATTAAATTTTCTTTTTGGAAATTTTTTAAAATATCAATACAGCCTCCATCTTTTATGGCGTGATGAAGATGTTCAGGTGTATTGATTCCATGTATTGCTAATAAATCAATTTTCTTTACTTGCAAATTTTCAAAGCTTTTCAAAAGTTCTGCTTCGAATAATTTCGGATCACGATTAGGAGGGATTTTTGTTTGAATGATTTTTGGTATTTTTTTAATACTTTTTAAACCCATACCTAATTGAATTTCAGAAGTCCCATAATATTTAGCTGTCTCTATGTGATTAAAACCGAAGTTATTTGCAATATTCAAAATATTTTCAACTTTATTCTGTTCTTTTCTTGAAATTTCTGAAAATTTTAAGTCATCCCAACTTTTTTGAAATCTCATACCTCCTAATGACAAAACAGGCATTTTCAGATTAGTTCTACCAAATCTGCGACAAGGCAACTCCATTAAAATTAATGCTTATTCACTCTTGGTGGTTTTCCTAGTGATTGAAACATATCCCTATCAAGATTACTTTCTAGATCATCTAAATCCTCAAATTTAACCCAATGAATACAATCCACAGGACAGGTGTCAATAGCCTCTTGAACCGTTTCAAGATTATCTCCATCCTGTCTTATTGCTCTGCTCCGTCCATAATCTTCATCAACTATAAAAGTATTGTTTGCAACATGCACACAGTATTGACAACCGATACATCTACTTTCATCAACCCATACAGCTTTTTCTATTAACTTTCCACCTAGAACAGGTTCATAACCTGTTAATTCATCAACCTCATTAAGAATTTCATTTTCGAAACAAGGATCAGTATCCAATGATTAGCTTTCCCACTTAGTAAGAACCAATTCAATAGATCCATCATTTTTATTTTTTTGCTCAACTATTTGGTATCCATCATCTTCTGTTTTAGAAATAATTGTATGATAAGCATACATTTGAGTAACTTTTGATATGAACCTCTCAACAGGTATGTTAAATTTCCAGAGGTCAAGATCAGTTACTAATTCGTAGGCATTAGAATTGTTATCCCATTTAAATCCAACCTTTGTATCCTCAGGAAGATCCATACTGATATCAACCGCCGTAAATTGACCGTTATAACCTTTTACAAACTTTTCTTCTTTATTAATCTCATAACCCAATTGAGTTATAGCCTTTATCAAAGGTTCTGCTTCTCTAAGTTGAGTTTTAATAGTACTAAAATGGGACATTAGATTCTTTATTAAGTTGTTGTAATTTTTTGCTTTGGTTAGTGATAAATGCTTCTGAAGTTTTGTTCTTAACTTTCACCTCGCCAAGAGCATTTTCTAGATTCTTTGTAGCATCGTTACATGCTTCCCCTTGAAAACCTTCAACAGTTTCTTCAACCCTTCCGTTTTGATGGATTTTAAATCTTAATGTTCTTTGAGGCATTTAATTAGAGCACTAAGTACTATTACTGTGTATAGAATAACCAAAAATTTTAGTTTCAGTTGTTTAAATTAACTAAATTTTAATTTTTATATTGATTGTCTAATAAATGTCAGAGATTTAATTGTAAAATCCTTGCATTCCCATTGAATCTAAAGCAGTTTTAGCTTCCTCCATCACTGAAGGCTCTTTGTCAAAAAGTGCAATTTTTGTACATTCATCAACAAATTCCTCCTGCAATATATCCTCCAACTTTTCGAACAACCTACATAACGACCATATACAGTTGCTTCTAACAACAGGCTCATTATCTATTTTTAAGCTTATTAAAAGTTGCTCAGCCGCCAATTGAGCATTCGAGGATGAGGTACTTCCAATTTCAGCTAGCGAACTAGATGACCATAATCTTACTGAAGCCACATCATTTTTTAATGAATTTATCAATGGCTTCAAAACAATTTGATTATCATAATTAGCTAAACTCCAAGCAGTAGCTCTTCTTACATATGCATTGTCATCGTTTTCTAATAGGCTGACTAATTTTTCAACTGCGCTAGGAAATGGATTTCTACCCAATGCATATACAGCACTCATTCTTTCTACTGGGCAAGGTTGATCTAGTAAAGGCAGTAAAAGAGAAAAAGATCTTTTATCTCTATATTCACAAAATATTCTTAAGCCTTGTATTCTTTGCTCTCTGTCACCCTTGAGCATTTTTAAGGCTTGATCACACTCTAAATTTTTATTTAAAGCTCCTCTTGAGAAACCATCCTTATCAATTTGTTCTAAAGGATCAATTTCAAGCTCTACAGATAATTCTTTAGCTAAAACATCAGGATCTATCGCTATTTCTGCTAAGCTTTCATTCTGAATATCCTTTCTTTTTGTCATTTTCAAGTGAAAATAAAGATTAATTAATCGGAGCAGGTAACATCATATCTCCAGGAAGCCAAATTCTTGCACTGACTGCAAAAAAAGCTATCCCAAAAAGGCTAACAATTGCAAAAGGTAACAGTTTAGTTCTTATGAAACCCAATTAAAAAAAAACAATTAAGTCAATAATAACGTGTTTGAGTGGAATTTAATAAAAAGTTTTTAAAAATGATTATTTTATTTTGGCATTTTGTCTTAACTGACCACATGCCGCATTTCTGTCTGAGCCTCTACTTTTTCGAAGACTGACATTAATCCCATTATTAGAAAGTCTGTTTTGAAAGAGTTGAGCATTCTTTGAAGGGGTTTGCTTAAATTCAACTTCCTCAATCTGATTATATTGAATCAAATTGACATGGCATTGAAAACCTTTTATTAGATTACTTAATTCATCAGCGTGCTCTAATTTATCATTGACCCCATGAAGCATTAAGTATTCGAAACTAACTCTTCTACCAGTCTTTTTTACAAATTCTCTGCAATCATCAATAATATATTTAATGTGATAATTCTTTGCGCTAGGTATTATAGTTTCTCTTGTTTTTTGATTTGAAGCATGCAAACTTATTGCAAGCGTAAACTGACATTTACCCAATACTTGAAAAGACATTTCTGATAGTTTTCTGATCATGTTTGGAATAGCAACTGTGCTTACTGTGATCCTTCGCTGACTAACATCAAAATCCTCATTTATTGATCTAATTGAAAAAAGTAACTCATCAATATTCAATAAAGGTTCACCCATTCCCATAAAAACAATATTAGTTACTTTCTGATTCATTTCATTTTCAATAAATAAAATTTGGTCAAGTATTTCACTTGCTTTTAAAGATCTTTTTAATCCTTCTTTACCAGTAGCACAGAATTTGCAATCCATTGGGCACCCCACTTGACTTGAAAGACATGCGGTTAATCTTTTCTCAGTAGGGATGCCAACGCACTCTACACTCTCATTATCTCTAGTATTCAATAACAACTTTAAGGTTCCATCATTTGCTAAATACTTTTCTTTTAAAATTAATTCCCCAAATATAAAACCTTCCTTTTTTAATTGGTTTCTAAAATTTAATGGCAAGACATTGATTTCATCAATACTTTTAGACCTGTTTTTGTAGTTGTAAAGCCAACTATAAATTTGACGCCCTCTAAACGCAGCTTGTCCATAATTTAAAGCTACATTTTCTAAATCCTTTACACTGCATCCTAGAAGGTTTTTCAAGTTACCCTTAACCCTTATTATTTGGAAAAATTACCATAGTAATAATCCATGTTTCAAGAAAAATTCAGTCAGAATTAGAGCAATAAATCCAATCATCGCCATCCTTCCGTTAAGCCTCTCATTATAAAAATGAAATCCGTAACGAGGCAATTTTCTTTTAGGAACAATGTCAGGCTTAATCATTAATAAATGTTTAAAATAGAATTCTAGTAACTTATGATGAAAATAGTTTATTCATCAGAAAGAAGTCCCTCCTCTTGTAACCCTTCCAAAGCTGCTGGATCGGGTAATTGGTCTTCAGAAAATTGATTTTCAGCATTAGGCCTTGCAAAAGCAGCAAAATTACTTGAGGAAGGATCAATTCCATGTCTATTCCTAGTAGTTTCTAAATCTTCATCACTTGGATCATCAAGAATAGCAGTAGAACTTACTGTAGGGGATTGAGGCATGTCAACTGTATAATCTGGTCTTAAATTCTGGGCTCGTCTATATCCACCAGATTCTTCTGCGAGAATATCGGGATGAGGCCCTGCTTCTGAAGCTAATTCTTCAACAAACCCACTAAAACCTGTACCAGCAGGGATGAGTCTTCCAATAATGACATTCTCTTTTAAACCTCTAAGCCAGTCTGATTTACCTTCGATGGCAGCTTCAGTAAGAACTCTGGTTGTTTCTTGGAAAGATGCTGCTGAAATAAAACTATCTGTATTAAGGGAAGCTTTAGTAATACCTAATAAAACGGGAGTAAACTCTGCTGGTGCTCCTCCAGTAATAGACATTGCTTGATTTGTGTCTTCAACTTGTCTTAGTTCTATTAATTCCCCTGGAAGAAGAGTAGTATCTCCTGCATCTTCAATACGAACTTTACTGGTCATTTGTCTTACTATCACTTCGATATGTTTATCATCAATCGCTACTCCCTGAGACTTATAAACATTCTGGACCTCGTTTACCATCCTTCTTTGTAATTTTGATATTGATTCTCTAGCTGCATCCATTAAAGGTTTTTGATCTTTTATATCTGTAAATAAACAATCAAGTAACTCATGAGGATTAATTGGACCATCTGTTAACAATTCTCCCCCTTTCACTTGTTGGCCATCACTTACCATAATATTTTGTCCTATTAAAAGTTGATACTCGTTAATAGAATCATCTCTTTCTATAACTGATAAAGATACTGATTCATCATCATTTCCTTCTTTGATTTGTACAACTCCAGATCTTTTACATAAAGTTGATGAATCTCTTGGTCTCCTCGCCTCTAACAATTCTTCAATTCGAGGTAAGCCCTGAACAATATCTCCTGTTTTCTGTCTTTCAAAAACTAGTAATGCTAAGCCATCTCCTCGAAGAACTAAATCTCCATCTTTTACATGCAAAACAGAATCAGGAGAAACCATATATGGTCTTCCAAGTCGCAAGGTTACACATTTACTAGAAACTTCTTCTATTTCTCCACATGAAGTAGCTTTTTCTCCTTCACTGATTGAATCTCCATCCACAACACGATCACCAACTTTAACAAGCGCTTTACCTGTGATATTAATTTTTATTTTATCTTCTTCTCTCTCAACAATTAGTCGTCTAATGGGTTCGTTCTCAACCAGATCGGGTAATTGAACTATTCCTTTCTCTTTACAAAGAATTTGAGTAGTAGCAATAACATCTCCAGCTTTAACTTGCTGATTATTCTTCACTTGTAATTCAGTATGTGTTGAACCATGACTAGAATCGGATATGGTATCCCTCCTCACCAAAATTGATTCCAAAATAACTAAATTTAATCTATTTATTGAGTCATTACTTTTATCTTTAATTGTCTCAACATCAATGGTCATCTGGGGTGTAGCATCAAAGCTTTCTAAACTCAAATGGGTTTTTAGAAGTTCTACACCTTCAACAGATTTTATTAATTCACCATCTTTATAAGAGAGCCTTTGAATAGCTTTCAATCCAAGTGATGGTCCTTTTTCCTGCTTTACATGGGTTAATTCTGGCAATTCAGCCTCATCAGGAATATTAAATTCTTCTACAGTTCTTAAGAGTAAACCTTTACTTTTTGATGTTTCTAATTTTTGAACAAACAGAATTTCATTATTATCGACTCCATCAATAATTTTCTCACCAGGATTAACTAATTGTCCTTCTTCAGTAAATCGATTTAAAACCTCTTCATCTTCACACTCATGAAAAGAACCATTTCTAACAGTAATTTCTCGCAAAATATCATTTTTTTGAGTTACTGTGACAATCCCTGAGGTTTGACTAAATATATCTTTAACTACTTCTGTTCCTGCCTCTATCCATGCCATATCCTCTGTCATAAGCAATGATATATCTTTATTTATTTCATGAGTCTCTTGAGGAATCCAAAGCAATGTTCCACCTTGACTAACTTCGAAACCATTTTTAGATGATCTTGCTTTTTTAACACTTAAACCAGGTGCATATTTAACCAATCCTCCAGTTTTAGTTCTAAATCTTTCATCAGCTAAATCAGCAATGACTTCACCGCTACTAATTTTGCTCCCGGGTGAAGTATTTAATCGATAAATAGTTCCATCATTAGACTCTAAATGAAATATTTCCCCAGAATGAGTGGATTCTTCAATCAAGTTAAAATTACTTAATAGCATTGAAGTTGTTACAATCTGAACTTCTCGAGAATCTCCTACTGATTCCCTTAAACGCACTTCTCCACCAAACTCGCTGTATTGGCTCGCCTCGGCTAAAACAGTTCCCTGTTCTACATTTTTTTCTGTTGAAATAACAGGTTTAGCATTGGGAGGTAAATTATAAACGTCTCCAGCCAAAACCCATAGTCTGCCTAATCTTTGAGCTTTTAGAGTGATATTACCTTGCCTATCTGTAACTTCCTTTGGTTGAAGGACTTTGTCATACCTTACTTGTCCAGCTAAATCACAAATAACATCTTTGGTGGCTTTTTCGACACTTTTCTTTACGGCTCCTGAAGTAATTTGTGCGACAGTTATATCTGAATCAATTTCCTGACCATCATCTACAAATAAAAGAGATCCACTTGTTACTTCAATTTTTTGAGCTTTGTTAGAGTTATTCCCCGATGGAATTATCTTTAGTAAAAAATCTACTTCAGCTTGTTTAGCTTCAACTCCATGCGGGGTTCTATATCCTCTGATCTTCGCCTTTGAACTAAATTCAACTTTACCTTTAATTTTAGATCTTACAACTCCACTTTCTGCTGTAGATACCCCGCCAGTATGGAAGGTTCTCATGGTTAATTGGGTTCCAGGTTCTCCAATTGATTGAGCAGCAATAATCCCTACAGCTTCTCCTAAATCGACTAAATGATTATGAGCTAAAGCCCATCCATAACATTTTCTGCAAACTGAACGATTAGCCTCGCAAGTTAATGGAGATCTAATATTTACTGTTGAGATTAATGATGTCTCTATAGTTTTAGATAAAGAAGGGTCAATTGCAGTGTTTTTTGGAATAATTAAGTTGTCTTCAGAGTCCAAAACATCTTCGGCAGAAAGTCTTCCTATAAGCCTTGATCCGAATTTACCGTCTTCAGCTTCTATTACAATTGATCTTTCTGTACCGCAATCCTCTTCTCTGACAATTACATCTTGTGCAACATCAACTAATCTTCTTGTCAAATAACCTGAATCAGCGGTTCTTAATGCTGTATCGACTAAACCTTTCCTAGCGCCATAAGAAGAAATTACATATTCAGTAACTGTAAGTCCTTCCCTAAAGTTTGTTCTGATAGGTAAATCAATAATCTCCCCTTGAGGATTAGCCATTAAACCTCTCATCCCAACAAGTTGTCTTACCTGAGACATATTACCTCTAGCCCCAGAATTAGCCATCATCCAAACTGAGTTAAGTGGATCATTTTGATTGAAATTATTCTTAACTGCATCAACTAATCTCTCATTAGTTTCAGTCCATGTATCAATAACTTTTGTATGTCTCTCAACTTCTGTAATTTCTCCAAGTCTGTAACACTCTTCAGTAGATGTAATTTGAGCTTCTGCCTGTCCAATTAAATCTTGTTTAGCTTCAGGAACTTTCAGATCCTCTACTGATATCGAAACAGCTGCTTGTGTAGCATATTTAAATCCTAAATCTTTTAAATTATCAGCCATTGCCGCCGTTACAGCTGTACCATGAGTTTTATAAGCCCATGAAACTAAATTCTTTAAAGCTTTTTTATCTACTACTTTATTTTTGAATGAAGGTGGAGTTTTTGCCAATGTAGGCATTATTATTTTATTATTTTTTTTTGAATTTTTTGAAGTTTTACGTACTCTTGAACTTTTTTTTGGTTTAGATGATGTCATTGTTTTATGGATAAATAATTAGTTTTTTTTTTAAAGGATCACGTTTTGGAGACAGAATCAATGATCGTATGATTCATAACCACCCTTCCGACTGTTGTTAAAATAAATCTACTTATTAGATTATTTTGGGAATCAAATCTATCTCTTCTAAAATTCCAAATTTCTAATTTGGAGCCATCTTCCAATTCTTTAGTTTCTTGTGGCGTCTTAGATTCTTCATCATCATCAACTTCGCCGTTAAACCTTAACCAAACCCACTCATGTAAACCAACTCTTTTATCTTCAAAAGCAAAAATTACATCTTCTAGTGAGGCGTAAGTTCTTTGATTATCACCAAAATTTGGTTTTTTGAAATTTGGTTGCAGTGCGGTTAAATAATAAGAACCTAAAACCATATCTTGTGAAGGAGTTACGATTGGTTCTCCTGTTGCTGGTGAGAGAATGTTATTACTAGCTAGCATAAGCATACGCGCCTCTGTTTGAGCTTCTAATGCTAAAGGAACGTGAACTGCCATTTGATCTCCATCAAAGTCAGCATTAAATGCAGGACATACAAGTGGATGTAGTTGAATAGCTCTACCACCTACTAATTTAGGTTCAAAAGCCTGAATTCCTAACCTATGAAGAGTTGGAGCTCTATTTAAAAGTATGGGATGTCCTTCAATAACTTCTTGAAGTACTTGCATGACTTCATCATCTGCTTTTTGTATTAATTTTTTGGCAGCTTTTATATTATTGACGATATTTTGACGTATTAATCTATGTATCACGAAAGGTTGAAAAAGCTCAATAGCCATCTCTTTAGGGAGTCCGCATTGATGCATCTTTAACTTTGGGCCAACAACTATGACAGACCTTCCAGAATAATCAACACGTTTACCAAGTAAATTCTGTCTAAATCTGCCTTGCTTGCCCTCGATGATATCGCTAAGAGATTTTAAAGCTCTATTATTTGCACCAACAACTGTTCTTCCTCTTCTTCCATTATCAATAAGTGCATCAACGGCTTCTTGCAACATTCTTTTTTCATTTCTAACAATGATTTCAGGAGCTAAAATTTCTTGAAGCCTTGCTAGCCTATTGTTTCTATTGATAACTCTTCTATAAAGATCATTAAGATCAGATGTCGCGAACCTTCCACCATCGAGCTGAACCATTGGTCTAAGATCAGGAGGAATGACAGGAATAGCATCTAATACCATCCATTCGGGCTTCGCATTTGTTGCTATGAAATTATCAATTACTCTTATTCTTTTAATAAGTTTTGCTCTTTTTTGACCTTTACTGTTTGTGATTTCTTCTCTAAGTTCTTCGGCAATCTGATTTAAATCAAGATCCTCTAATAATTGCTTAAGAGCTTCTGCACCTATACCCACAAATGGTTCATTTTCAATCGTTGAATCTTCTGCATAAATTTCATCCTCTATCTCTAACCATTCGTCTTCAGTAAGAAGTTGCTTATATTTAAGATCTTTATGATCACCAACATCTAAAACAACATAACAATTGAAATAAACTATCTGTTCGACATCTCTAAGCGGGATATCTAGAAGAATTGCCACATAACTGGGAATACCCTTTAAATACCAAACATGGGAAACTGGGGCTGCCAATTTTATGTAACCCATTCTATGTCTTCTTACTCTACTTTCAGTTACTTCTACCCCACATCTCTCGCAAACAATTCCACGATGTCTGACTCTTTTATATTTACCGCAGTGACATTCCCAATCTTTAGATGGTCCAAATATTTTTTCACAAAAAAGACCGTCCATTTCTGGTTTTAAGGTTCTATAGTTGATTGTCTCGGGTTTAGTAACCTCTCCTACTACTTGTCCATTTGGTAAGGTCCTTTGCCCCCAATCCATAATTCTTTGTGGTGAGGCAATAGAAATCTTGACGTAATCAAAATGGTTTTCTGTTCTTAAGTTGCTGTTAGTCATTTTTAGGAGATTTAAATTAGAAAGTTTTGATAAAGTATTTAATCTTCCTCATATTCAGAGGTTCCTAGAGATTCATAGGTAGGCCTCGAAGGAGTATTCCTTCTAGGATTAACATCTTGCATTAAATCAACCTCCTTACCTTCATCTGTATATACACCTATATCCAGACCTAAAGATTGTAATTCTCTCATTAAAACTTTAAATGATTCCGGAGTTCCTGGTCTAGGTATAGGTTTTCCTTTAACTATTGCGTTTAATGCTTCATTTCTTCCTTGCATATCATCAGATTTGACTGTTAACAATTCTTGCAAAGTATAAGCCGCTCCATATGCCTCTAAAGCCCAAACTTCCATCTCTCCAAGTCTTTGTCCGCCTTGCTGAGCCTTACCACCTAACGGCTGCTGAGTAACTAGAGAGTAAGGACCTGTTGACCTAGCATGAATCTTATCATCGACTAGGTGGACCAGCTTTAGGAAATGAGAATATCCAACAGCAACAGGTTGATCAAAAGGTTCCCCGGTTCTACCATCTTTGAGTAACAACTTGCCAGGATCTTCAGGATTATAAACCCAATCCTTGCCATTTTGCTTTGAAGCTTCCTTTAAAAAAGCTTGAACGGTTTGATGTGATTTTTCAGCTCCATACATCTCATCAAAAGGAACAACTTTAACTCTACAATTTAAGTTAGATGCTGCCCAGCCCATCAATAATTCAAAAACTTGGCCCACATTCATTCTACTTGGAACACCAAGAGGATTTAAGACGATATCAACTGGAGTACCATCAGGTAAATAGGGCATATCTTCTCTAGGTAAAATTCTACTTATTATGCCTTTGTTACCATGCCTACCAGCCATCTTATCTCCCACCTGTATTTTTCTCCTTTGAGCGACATAAACTCTTACAACCATATTTGCACCAGGAGGAAGTTCATCACCTTGCTCCCTAGTATATATACGAACATCTAAAACTCTTCCTTTTTCTGTTTTAGGAACTCTAAGAGAATTATCTCTTACATCTCGTGCTTTTTCGCCAAATATAGCTCTTAAAAGTTTTTCTTCAGGTGGTTGATCTGATTCCCCCTTTGGAGTAACTTTTCCTACGAGAATATCACCACTTTCAACAAAGGCACCTGTTCTGATGATTCCCATTTCATCAAGATTATTCAAGCTTTCTTCAGAAATATTAGGAATTTCCCTAGTGATTTCTTCAGGACCTAATTTAGTTTGTCTGGCTTCTATTTCATATTTTTCAATGTGTACCGAAGTATAAAGATCATCAGTAACCATCCTTTCACTTACTAATATTGCATCTTCATAGTTGTAGCCTTCCCACGGCATATAGGCGATTAAAACATTCTGTCCTAAAGCTATTTCGCCACCTTCACAAGCGGAACCATCAGCAAGAACTTGGCCAGAAATAACTTGATCTCCATTTTTCACAATTGGCCTTTGATTTAAACATGTATCTTGATTAGATCGCTGATATTTTTGAAGATAATGAACGTGTTCATTACCATCCACATCTTTTACAACTATCTCATTAGCGTCGACATAAGAAACTATTCCATTGACTTTTGTGATTGGCACCATACCGGAGTCTCTTGCAACTTGGGATTCCAATCCAGTCCCAACTAGTGGACGTTCAGGTCTTAATAATGGAACAGCTTGACGTTGCATATTGGAACCCATTAATGCTCTATTAGCATCATCATGTTCCAAGAAGGGAATAAGAGAAGTAGCTACTGAAATAACTTGAACAGGAGAAAGCTGAACATAATCAACTTGATGGGGAGGTACTTTCTCAAAGTCTTGTCTATATCTGACCGGAATTAAATTTGCGAGAATATTACCGCTTTTATCAGTCGCCACATCACCAGGAGCCACTCTACATTCATCCTCTAAGTCAGCAGAAAGATAAACAGGTTTGCCTTCTTTAATGACCCTACCTTTTTCTACTTCCCAAAAAGGTGTTTCAATAAAACCATATTCATTAACTCTTGCATGTGTTGCAAGAGAATTAATGAGCCCTGCATTTGGGCCTTCAGGGGTTTCAATAGGGCATAATCTTCCATAGTGTGAAGGATGAATATCTCTAACAGCAAAACCTGCTCTTTCTCGAGTTAAACCGCCAGGTCCTAATGCTGAAATTCTTCTTTTATGGGTCAACTCAGCTAATGGATTTGTTTGATCCATAAATTGGCTTAATTGACTGGATCCAAAAAATTCTTTAATAGCTGCTACTAATGGTTTGGGATTTACTAGCTGAGCAGGAGTAAGTGAATCTGTCTCACCAACAGTCATTCTTTCTTTAATTATTCTCTCTAATCGGTTAAGACCAACTCTAACTTGGTTTTGAAGAAGTTCTCCAACAGATCTAACTCTTCTATTACCTAAATGGTCAATATCATCTAAACTTGCACCCCCAATATCAAGTTCCAGATTTATAAGGTAGTCAATTGTTGAAAGGACATCCTCGTGTGTAAGAGTTCTTACATTATCTGGAACAGTTAATCTCAATTTTTTATTAATTTTATATCTACCCACTCTTCCTAAATCGTATCTTTTAGGATCAAAAAATCTGCTATGTAGAAGTTGTTGCCCACCAGAAACGGAAGGAGGTTCTCCTGGTCGTAATTTTTTGTAAAGTTCTAATAATGCTTGATCTTCGGAATTTATTCCTTCATCATTAGCCGCATCAATTGATTGTTTATAAAACTCAGGATGTCTTAATTTATCAACAACATCATTATCTGAGAGTCCCATAGCTCTCATCAGTACGTGCGCATTAATTTTCCTTGTTTTGTCGACCCTTACATAGAGTAAATTATTTTTATCTGTCTCAAATTTTAGCCAGGCTCCTCTATTAGGGATAACGCTAGCGTTATAAGTCCTCCTACCATTTTTATCCATTTCATCTTTGAAATAGACCCCCGGACTTCGAACTATTTGATTGACTATTACTCTTTCAGCTCCATTTATAATAAAGGTTCCCCTCTCTGTCATTAAAGGTAATTCACCAATAAAGACTTCTTGTTCTTTTATTTCTCCTGTTTCTTTATTTATTAATCTACAGGTTACATACATTTGGGAAGCAAAAGTTGCATCTCTTCTCTTAGCTTCTTCAACATCATGTCTAGGCCTTTTTAACCTATATTCTTCACCAATAAAATGTAATTCTAATTTACCTGTGTAATCAGTAATTGGAGAAAAGCTTTTCAATTCTTCTATTAAGCCTTTTTCCAGAAACCATTTAAAGCTTGCCCTTTGTACTTCAACTAAATCTGGTAGATAAGTTGCTGTTTTAGCTATCTGTAAAGCGCTACTGCTCATCCAAGAAAACCCGCCATTCTGTAAGATTTACTAATTACTATAAATTTGACTTAATTTTTAGAAAAATAATCAAGAATATTAGATGAAATCGAGATTTTAGTCTTGAATTCAACAAATTTCTCAGTTAATAAATAGCTCATATGATTAAAGATGAAGATAATAAAACCACTCTTTAAACAAGCTTATTACTAATAATTAAGAAAAATTTCCAGTAATTTTTAATACTAACAGGTTTAGTGTTACTTTATCAAGTCAAATTTAAACAAATCTTCAGCATTCCTATATGACTCTTTAGCAATATTTTTCAATTCCGAAGATCTTAAATTTGCAATGTACTTTGCCACACTTTTCACAAAAGCGGGTTCATTTCTTTTACCTCTGTATGGGACAGGAGCTAAAAATGGTGAATCTGTCTCTATCAAATATCTATCACTGGGGACAATTCTTGCGCATTCATGAATTTCATGTGCTTTTGGGAATGTAACTATCCCGCTAAAACTAATATAGAATCCAAGATCTAAAAATTTCCTCATCTCATCCGGAGTACCGCTCCAACAATGTAGTACTCCTTTGGGACATTTACCTTGGTTAGATAGCTTATTACATATTTTTATCATCTCATTTGCAGCTTCTCTGCAATGGATAATTACAGGCAATTCAAGTTCATAGGCTAAATGCATTTGTGGTAGAAGGGCCTCTATCTGTTTATTTGTATTATCACTTTTAAAAAAATCCAAACCTAATTCACCAATAGCAACAACTCTTGAATCCCTTTGGGCTGCCATTTTCAGAATAGATTTAGATTGACATTCCCATTTGTTAGCTTCTAGGGGATGTAAACCAACTGAGTAATATAGTTCATCAAATTTTTGGGATATTTTCTGTAACTTAGGAATTTCTGACAATTCACAACAAGCGTGTAGCAGTTTTTTAACACCTATTGAACGCGATCTTGAAACGACTTCTTCAAGGTCTTTTTCAAAGTTTTCGAATATCAAATGACAATGAGAATCTATGAGTTCAATATCACTCATATTTACTTACTTACTTGCTTGTAAGAAAATTTTTAACTAATTTATTGATTTTTGATTTCTTATTAGCACCGTTATTCTTATGGAGAACATTTTTTTTGACTGCCTTATCAATAAGACTGAAAGCCTCGCTTAAACTAAACATAACTAGATTTTTATTATCTGAATTAGGATCTAGCTTATATTTTTCACAGTTAGCTAATGTTTTTTTTGTAAGTGTTTTTACTGTGGATTTATATGATTTATTAACTAAACGATTTCTTTCAGCAACTTTAATTCTTTTTTTCGCTGATTTGTTATTAGCCACAGAGATTAAATTAAGATATGAATTTATACTATACCAAAACTTAGTGCACTAATCAATATAATATAATTGGATTTAAATCAATTAATTAGATAATTAATCAATCGAATTTCAATTTGGCATTAAGAAAATGAAGATTATAAATAATAAACAAAAGGCTTTGGAAGAGTTGAAAAGAATTTCTCAAAGAACTACATCCGGCGACAATAGAAAAATAAATTCATTAGTTGAAGAAATTCTTGAAGAGGTGAAAATTAATGGAGATAAAGCTGTAGAAAAATATACAAAAAAGTTTGATGGATTCCATCCTAAACCGATGCAAGTTAGTGCTATGGATTTAAAGTCTGCTTGGGATGAGACAGACCATCATTTAAAAAAATCATTAGAAATTGCCTACCAAAGAATTCAAAAATTCCATGAAAAAGAAATACCTGAATCATTCACTATAAAAGGAGAATATGGTGACTCCGTTCAAAGAAAATGGATGCCTGTAAAAAATGCTGGCTTATACATTCCGGGGGGACGAGCCGCATATCCAAGTACTGTTTTAATGAATGCGATACCTGCAAAAGTTGCTGGAGTGAAAGAAATTTCAATGGTATCTCCCGGAAATCAAGAAGGAAAAATAAATAAAACTGTTTTAGCTGCTGCCTACTTATCAGGGATTGATAAAGTTTTTAGAATTGGAGGAGCACAGGCAATTGGCGCCTTAGCCTTTGGCACAAAGCAAATAAATAGAGTTGATGTTATTTCTGGACCAGGAAATATCTATGTTACTGCTGCTAAAAAGTTAATTTATGGATTGACTGGAATTGATTCTTTAGCAGGCCCAAGTGAAATTTTAATCATCGCGGATAGAACAGCTAAAAGTTCTCAAATAGCATCAGATTTATTAGCCCAAGCAGAGCATGATCCATTAGCCTCCTCAATACTTTTGACTACATCAAAGGGTCAAGCTCAAGAAGTCTTTGATGAGGTCTTTAAGCAATTAGAGCATCACCCCAGAAAAGAAATTTGTATTCAATCAATTGAAAATTGGGGATTAATTGCTATTTGCGAAAATTTAGAATCATGCATTGAACTCAGCAATGAGTTTGCCCCAGAACATCTAGAGATTATTACTATTGATCCAAAAAAGATACTTAAAACTATCGAAAATGCAGGCGCGATTTTTTTAGGAAATTGGACACCAGAAGCTGTAGGTGATTATTTGGCTGGACCAAACCATACTTTACCCACATGCGGTAATGCCAGGTTTAGTGGATCATTAGGTGTTGAAACTTTCATGAAGAATTCATCAATAATTGAATTTAATGAAAAAAGTTTAAAAATCAATAGCTCAGATATTATAAACTTGGCAAACAGCGAAGGTCTCCATAGTCATGCGAATTCAGTAAAAATTAGATTTGAGGATTAACTCCCCTTGGAAGGTGAAAATAACACTGGAACATTGTTCTCAATCTTACCCACCAAAACCTTATCTGTTAAATTAACAAACAATCCATTTTCCAATACTCCAGGAATATTATTAATACGCATTTCTAAATCTTTTGGATCTTTGATACCAGTATTAAATAAGACATCCAAAATCAAATTACCTTGATCCGTGACAACAGGTCCTGCTTTTTTTGTTGCCATCCTCAAATCAGAAACTCCATTCATTTCAGAAATTATATCCTTCACCTGCTTCCAAGCAGAAGGTAGAACCTCTACAGGTAGAGGAAAAACTAAGTTTAATTGTTGCACTAATTTAGTTTCATCAACAACTATTAATAATTTATTTGCTTTAGATGCAACCAATTTTTCTCGGACATGGCAGGCTCCACCTCCCTTGATTAACTGAAAATCAGGATCCACTTCATCTGCCCCATCAATAGCTAAATCAATTTGGGAAACTGAAGCTAAATCAATTAATGGAATCTTAAGTTCTAGAGAAAGAACCTCAGACTGAAAAGAAGTTGGAACTCCTTTAATATTTTTTAATTTGCCTAATCTGATTTGTTCAGCAAGGCTTTTTATCATGAGTGCTGCAGTTGAACCAGACCCTAAACCTACGATCATTCCATCTTTCACCTCTTTAACAGCTGCATCAGCAACTATTTGTTTCATCTGAGTCTGTAAATCCAAAATGTTTTTAGCGTAAAGTTTATAGATTATTAAATTTCAACAAATGATTTATGTCAAACCTGGAAGTGCTTCAGGTTTAATATTAACTTTGATTTCTTTATTATCCCTCACAACATTTAAAAGAAATACTTTTCCAATTTGAGCTTTTTCTACTTCATCTAAAAGAGTTTTTGGTTCTTCTATTGATATATTTTCAGCTGCAATTACTAAGTCACCTCTTTTCAAACCTGCTTTTTCTGCAGGACTATTTGGAACTATAGACTGAATTAAAGCTCCGGACCTCTCGGGTAATTGAACAATTGCATTAGGATCTTCGTTGTGTTGTTTAGCCATTTTAGGATTTAAGGATATTAATTGTACTCCTAAATAAGGATGAATAACTTCACCATTCTCTAATAATTGGTCAGAAACATTTTTAGCTAAATTTATAGGTATTGCAAAACCTAGGCCAGCTCCAGGTCCACTTCTAACGAGTGTATTTATGCCAATAACCTGGCCATTAGAATTTATGAGCGGACCTCCAGAATTACCTGGGTTAATTGCGGCATCTGTTTGAATTAGATCAAGCCTTTTATCAGAAAAACCTAGTGAATTGATATCTCTATGCAGACTGCTAACTATGCCAAGAGTAACTGTTTTCTCAAGGCCATACGGCGTACCAAGAGCTATTGCCCAATCCCCAACTTCAAGTTTCTCTGAATCTCCTAAAGGAGCATAACTTGAATCAATAAGTTGTTCGATTTTAACTAACGCTAAATCAGTAATCGAATCGGTTCCCAATACTTTCCCATCACAATTAGTTCCATCCGCCAACGTCACTGACACATTATCAACTCTTTCTACAACATGAGCATTTGTTAAAACCAAACCATTTTTGTTAATTATCACACCTGAACCTTGACCTCTTTCTCTGTCAGGAGCCATTCCGGGTTCCCCTAGTAAATCTCTTAATAATGGATCTAATAAAGTTGGATCAAACTGTTGTCTTTCTACTAATCTTTCAGTATCAATTCTAACCACTGCAGGACCTACATTTTTAACTGCGTCCGATACGAAATTATGCCCATCGAGAGAATTTAAAGCAAAAACTTCAGACAAAGGCAAAAAATTAATTAAAAAAGCAAATAGCACGATGCCCAATTTAAATAAATAAATAAATTTATTTTTTAAAAATCTCATTTTCTTTTTTGAATATTTAATATCTATTTAAAATTTAATTGAATAACTTTCCTAGTGTTGTTTTTTTGTTTACATCCATAAAATACATTGATAAAAAATTTCAAAAAAGCATTTTCATATGTGAAGATAGTAAATAATTAAAAAAATTCGTATCTGGATATATTGGATAAAGAACTAAAAAACAATTTAGAAATTCTTCTTGAGGAAGTTGCTAAGGAATTTAATCTGAAGGTTTATAGTTTAAATTTACTGACAAATCAAAACCCAATAATTATAAAAATTATCATTAAAAAAACAAACGAAGAAGATATTACTATAGAGGATTGTTCAAGATTCAATAACCCTGCATCTGCTGTTATTGAAAATTCAAATCTTTTAAAATGTTCATATGTTCTAGAAATTAGTAGTCAAGGGGTCAGTGATGAATTAACCTCAGAAAGAGACTTCAAAACCTTTAAAGGTTTTCCAGTTAATGTAGAGTTAAACCAAAAAAATTCACGTATCAAATTATTGAATGGTTTACTTTATGAAAAGTCTAAAGATTATTTAGCCATTAACATAAAAGGTAAGATAAAAAAAATCCCCTTTAATGAAGTATTAAAGATTAGTCTTTGCACTAGACAAGACTAATAAACTTTTCAACCATTATTCATTTTACCCATCATAGATGGCATTAGTAATTCTCCCAGGATTGAACAATCTAATTGAAGACATTAGTGAGGAAAAAAAATTACCTCCTCACGTTGTGGAATCAGCTTTGCGTGAAGCCTTACTTAAAGGTTACGAAAAATACAGAAGAACCTTCTACATTGGAGTAAAAGAAGATCCATTTGATGAAGAGTATTTTAGTAATTTTGATGTTGGATTTGATTTAGATGAAGAAGGTTATCGAATTTTATCAAGTAAAATAATTGTAGAAGAGGTTGAAAGCGAAGATCATCAGATATCTCTTAATGAAGTAAAACAAGTCGCGGACGATGCTCAAATAGGTGATACTGTCGTTTTAGATGTTACTCCCGAAAAGGAAGATTTTGGCAGAATGGCTGCCTCAACCACGAAGCAAGTATTAGCTCAAAAGTTGAGAGATCAGCAAAGAAAGATGATTCAAGAAGAATTCGCAGATTTAGAGGATCCCGTTTTAACAGCAAGAGTTATAAGATTTGAAAGACAATCAGTAATTATGGGTGTCAGCTCAGGAATTGGGAGACCAGAAGTAGAAGCAGAACTGCCTAAAAGGGATCAATTGCCTAATGATAACTATAGAGCTAACGCAACATTCAAAGTATTTCTTAAAGAGGTTAGTGAAATTGCGAGAAAAGGGCCTCAACTTTTTGTAAGCAGAGCCAATGCTGGTTTAGTAGTTTATTTATTTGAAAATGAGGTCCCAGAAATTCAGGAAGGTACAGTTAAAATTGTAGCTGTATCGCGAGAAGCAAACCCTCCTTCAAGAGCTGTCGGCCCAAGAACAAAAGTTGCAGTTGATAGTATTGAAAGAGAAGTTGATCCCGTCGGTGCTTGCATTGGAGCAAGAGGAGCAAGAATTCAACAAGTCGTTAATGAATTAAGAGGGGAGAAAATTGATGTTATTAAGTGGTCAGCTGATCCTATCGAATATATATTAAATTCTTTGAGTCCAGCTAAAGTAGACCTTGTTAGACTCGTAGACCCAGAAGGACAACATGCTCATGTTTTAGTTCCTCCTGATCAATTAAGTCTTGCGATAGGAAGAGAAGGTCAAAATGTGCGTCTTGCAGCAAGATTAACTGGTTGGAAAATAGACGTTAAAAACTCCCATGAATATAATCAAGAAGCGGAAGACGCTGCGGTTGCAGAATTAATTGTTCAAAGAGAGGAAGAGGAGCATCTACAAAGAGAAGCTGAACAGCGATTGG
This sequence comes from Prochlorococcus marinus str. MIT 9515, assembly GCF_000015665.1. Lineage (NCBI taxonomy): Bacteria > Bacillati > Cyanobacteriota > Cyanophyceae > Synechococcales > Prochlorococcaceae > Prochlorococcus > Prochlorococcus marinus. The sequence continues at coordinate 1,467,280 of NC_008817.1, forward strand.
AGGCAGAGCAAGCAGAAAGAGCAGCAGAAGATGCAAGATTGAGGGAACTTTATCCTCTACCTGAAGATGATGAAGAATATGGGAGTGAATCATACGAAGAAGAAAATCTTTCCGAAAATAGCCAATTGGAAAATATGAACCCTGATGAAATAATATCTACAGAGGAGAAAGCACGGTGACACAAAAAACTCCTGTGATGCGTAAGTGTATTTCCTGCAGGACAACTTATGATAGAAATAATCTGTTGAGGATTACTAAAGATCATAAATTAGGAATAATGTTAAACCAAGGCATGGGTCGATCTGCTTACGTTTGTAAATCAAAAAAGTGTTACACAGATTCTAAACTTCAAAAAAAGCTTCAAAAAGCTTTAAAAAGCGTTTTAAATCCTGATTTTTTTGATATTTTTGAGAGGGAAATTGCAAACTATCAATAACTATCCCAAAAGAGCATATAATTAAAATAACAATCTCTAGAAATTTCAAAAAAAGAGTAACCTCAGACTAAATGACTATCAGCGATAAAATCAGAGTTTATGAACTTTCCAGAGATTTAAAACTGGAAAACAAAGATATATTGGATGCTGCTCAGAAACTTTCAATATCAGTTAAAAGTCACAGCAGTTCAATGAGCTTAGAGGATGCAAAAAAAATTAAAAATCTTATCCGCAACGGAAATTCAGGTAAAAAAATTATTTCTGTAAGTAAATCTTCATTCAAAGCTGCGAATGAACAACAAAACAATATTGATAACCAAAACAAAGATAGTAATTCTCGTTCAAAGCCCTTAAACAAAGAGAAGCCCTCAAAAGAAAGTTTAAATAAAAAACCCCTCTTGAATAAGCCTGTAAATAAGGAGGAAAATTCATTAATAAGCTCAAATAAAAAGAATACAGCTAAACTGAAAAATCCAAATCCCCCTTCACGCATCTCTAACCTCCAATCTCAAGTTCTTCCAAATTCTCATAATAAGACTCAACATACAATTAAAACAAAAAATCCTAATGAGAAAAAAAACTCTACAAAAATTGTTCAAGAAAAAAAATCTTTAAATAATAATTCCCCACTAAGAACAAAAAGTCCTGCAAGACCGCCTATCCAACTAATTGAAAAGCCTAAAAATTTAACAACTTCCAATAAAGATATAAAAGCTAATAAAAAAAATGATAACTCTCTAAATCAAAGACCTCAACAAGCCAATAGATTAAATAATAACAATAATTTTCCTAAAAAAAATATAAATAATCCTCGTATTAAAAATACGCCTGAATTAGTTGGCGCACCAATCAGAAGGGAAGATCCTAAAATTAATTCAAACAGACAAAATTCCAATTCCAGGCAACCTCCATCCAATATACAAGCCTCTCCAAATAGACCTGTAATTCCTAATAGACAAGTAACTCCCAACAGGCCAAGCAATCCAAATAGGCAAGGTGTTTCTAATAGGCCTGGAGGAGGGCAGAACAGGCAGGGCGTACCAAACAGGCCTGGAAGTCCTTACAGGCCAGGTAATCCAAATAGACAAGGCATGTCTAATAGACCTGGAGTAGGAGGGCAGAATAGGCAGGGCGCACCTAATAGACAAGGAAGTCCTTATAGGCAAGGAGATCCAAATAGACAAGGGGGTAATTATAGACAGGGTGATCTTAATAGGTCTGGCTCGAAATTTAATAATCAAAACCCTTCAGGTATCAGAAAGCCAGTAGCACCTAATGAACTGATGCAGCTACAGAAAACGAACGCCTCAGATAAAGAAAAACTCAATAGATCTAATTTTGAAAAACAAAAAGTTGAGCCACCTAAACAGAAGGCAAAGGCACCTAATAGTCGTTTAAATGCATCTCCTACTGCAAAAAAAACACCTCATAGATCATTTACAAACAACTCTAAAAAACCTGGAAGATCTGATTGGGACGATAGCGCAAAGCTAGAAGCCTTAAGAAATAAAAACCCCCAGAAACAAAGACAAAAAGTTCATATAATTGGAGAAAATGATGATTCATTAACCTCTGAAACTAGCGGGTACTCAGGAGAAAAGGTTTCAATATTATCGGCTAGTTTGGCTCGTCCAAAAAAAGAAAAGTCTGAAGAACCCAAATCACAAAAAACTACCAGGCAATTTAAGAAAAAGAATAAAGAGACTACTAGGCAAAGACAAAAGAGAAGAGCTATGGAACTTCGAGCCGCTAAGGACGCTAAACAAGTAAGACCAGAAATGATTATCGTACCTGAGGACAATCTAACAGTTCAAGAATTAGCCGATAAACTTAGCCTTGAAAGTTCAGAAATAATAAAGTCTCTTTTCTTCAAAGGGATTACAGCTACGGTCACTCAATCACTTGACTTAGCAACTATTGAAACTGTAGCTGAAGAATTTGGAGTCCCTGTTTTACAAGATGATGTTGAAGAAGCTGCTAAAAAAACAGTTGACATGATTGAAACTGATGATATTGAAAGTCTTATCAAAAGGCCTCCAGTCATTACAGTGATGGGTCATGTTGACCATGGTAAAACAAGTCTTTTAGATTCTATAAGAGAATCCAGAGTGGCTTCGGGTGAAGCAGGTGGAATAACTCAGCATATAGGAGCTTATCAAGTTGAATTTGAGCATGAATCAAAAAAGAAAAAACTAACTTTTCTTGATACTCCAGGTCATGAAGCGTTTACTGCCATGCGCGCAAGAGGTACAAAAGTTACAGATGTAGCAGTACTTGTAGTTGCAGCTGATGATGGTTGTAGACCTCAAACACTTGAAGCTATTAGTCATGCAAGAGCAGCAAAAGTACCCATAGTAGTAGCTATAAATAAAATTGACAAAGAAGGTGCTTCTCCAGATAGAGTTAAACAGGAATTATCAGAAAAAGATTTAATTGCAGAAGACTGGGGTGGAGACGTAGTAATGGTTCCAGTCAGTGCTATCAAAAAACAAAATATTGATAAATTACTTGAGATGATCTTATTAGTTTCTGAAGTTGAAGATTTGCAAGCAAACCCGGAAAGATTAGCAAAAGGGACAGTAATTGAAGCCCATCTAGATAAAGCCAAAGGTCCTGTTGCAACTTTATTAGTACAGAACGGCACCTTAAAAGCTGGCGATGTTTTAGCTGCTGGTTCAGTCCTCGGAAAAATCAGAGCAATGGTTGATGAACATGGAAATAGAATTAAAGAAGCTGGGCCTTCATGTCCAGTGGAGGCACTTGGATTTAGTGAAGTACCCACAGCCGGAGACGAATTTGAAGTTTATCCTGATGAGAAAACTGCCAGAGGAATTGTAGGAGAAAGGGCTACTGATGCAAGAGCAACAAAATTAGCACAGCAAATGGCATCTAGAAGGGTGAGCTTGTCATCTTTATCTACTCAAGCAAATGATGGAGAACTTAAAGAATTAAATCTAATTCTAAAAGCAGATGTCCAAGGTAGTGTAGAAGCAATATTAGGTTCATTAGAACAATTACCCAAAAATGAAGTTCAAGTAAGAGTTCTGCTTTCCGCGCCTGGAGAGATAACAGAGACTGATATAGATCTTGCTGCGGCTTCTGGCTCAGTAATCATTGGATTCAATACATCATTAGCCTCAGGAGCTAAAAGAGCAGCTGACTCAAATAATGTTGACATAAGAGAGTATGAAGTCATTTATAAACTTTTAGAAGATATTCAATCCGCTATGGAAGGACTCCTTGAACCTGACTTGGTTGAAGAATCTCTAGGTCAAGCTGAAGTAAGAGCAACTTTTGCCGTTGGTAAAGGAGCTATTGCTGGCTGCTATATACAAAGTGGTAAATTGCAAAGAAATTGTTCTTTACGCGTACTTAGATCAGATAAAGTGATTTTTGAAGGTAATTTGGATTCTCTGAAAAGATCTAAAGATGACGTAAAAGAAGTTAATACCGGGTTCGAATGTGGAGTTGGATGTGATAAATTCTCAACTTGGAATGAGGGAGACATCATAGAAGCATTCAAATTTGTAACAAAAAAAAGGACCCTAAATAAATAATTTAATTCCCTCTATTTCTTTCGAGGAATAATAGAAAAGGGAATAATGCGCAAGCTCCTAATTGTATTAGGAGATTATTTTGCTGAATTTCACTACCACTAGCAATTTTCGAAAGCATTATGAAAAGACCTAAAAAAGCTGAACCTGTAAAAGCAATCCATAATACTTTTCTTAATCCTTTAAAAGGGGCCTGAGTTTCCTTAAGTAATTTTTTTTTTAATTCAGGATCAATTTTTGACATTAATTATTTCAAATATAAAATTATTCTATATGAAAAATTTCAAAAATTTTTATCGCCGGTATAGCTCAGAGGAAGAGCAACTGTTTCGTAAACAGAAGGTCATTGGTTCAATTCCGATTATCGGCATTTAAGTTTCATACATTTGCAATAACATGATTGATAGAAATAAATTTTTTAAAAAAGTTTTAAAGATTTGTCTGTTTATTCCTCTGATTTTCTATTACGGGAAAAAAAGTTATATAGCCTTCGATGAGGGATTTTATGCTTTGCAAGCCCGATGGATACTAGAAAAAGGCAACTGGACAATTCCTTTATGGTGGGACGAATACGTTTTAGATAGAACAAATGGGTTACAAGTGTTAATCGCTAAATCACAAGAAATATTTGGCAAAAATCTTTTCGCTGCATATTTGCCAACAACAATTGCAGCAATATTGATGTTAATAATTACTTACAAATTACATGAAGAGTTTTTTGGTAAAAATCATGCAATCGTATCTCCACTAATACTTTCTACAACATATCTTTGGTTTGACTACTCTCATTTAGCAACTCAAGATCTTATTTATTCCAGCTTGGTAACTATTGGAGTATTTTCTTTAGTTAAAATAAAAAAACATAAAAGCAATTTCTATATTTTACTTTTTGGTACTTGGATAGGTTTAGCTTTTATGATGAAGACTTTTCTTGTAGCTGTTCCTCTTGCGGCACTAACGCCATATATCTTATCAAAAAGAAAATTATTATTTAATACATTCTTTTGGCTTGGGTTATTAATTGGATTTATTCCATACCTAATATGGACTTATTCTATAAACACGTATTTAGATCAGAATATTATCTTTTACTTGTTTGGAAAATTTAATTTCCTTTCTAATAAAAACGATTCTACAAATCCTTTTTATTATTATTTGTGGAACATTCCAATAACCTTTTTACCATGGAGCATTTTTTCTATTATCGGTTTATCTTCAAATACTTTAGAAAATAAAAATGGAAATGAAAAATTAATTCTGATTTATTTTCCCTTAATTTTAATATTAATACTTAGTATTTTTTCTACAAAAACTCCTTATTATCCATTGCAAATATCTTCAATCTTATCTTTAAATTCATATATTGGCATAAAATATTTATTCAGTTCCAAAAGATATAAATCAATAGTAATTTTTATTACCTCGAGATTAATACCTTTATTTATCAGTGCTTTAGTAGTTACATATATTATTTTCTTCAAAAGTGTACTGAATTTAACTATAAAAGAAAATATATTTATTATTTTAGGATTAATATCGTTTTCGATAGCTTGGTCATACATAAAAGATACAAGTAACCTCAAAAAGATTTTTACAACTTTAATTATTGGTCCTTATCTATTGACTGCACTACTATTGCAGTCGGGTTTATTTACAGACAGATCAAGAGAATTAAGAGAAACTATGGAATATCTATCTTCATTAGATATCCTGAAGAATCAAGTCATTAAGGTTGACAAAAGGAACATTGGGAATGAAATAGCGCAATCAAAAATTATACGAATTTCTCTCCTAACTCCTAATTTAGGGGATGGAATTGAAAATTTAGAGAAAATGAACCCCTCAGATTTAGCATGGTCTAATTTGTCTTCAAAGGAACTTAGCGAAACTGATTCTTTTCAAATAATTTATGATTATGAAATTTTATCTCCTTGGAAATTAATAAGAAAAAATCGATGAATGTATATTAAGATTGTTTTGATAAAAATTAAATTTAATGAAATCTGTTAATACATGGAATCTTTCAAATAATAAAATTCACCAATTATTTAAAAACGATGATGAATTTATTTCTCTTAAGGTAAGAGGTAATACTTGGGAACCAATTACAAGATGGCTCAAATTAGATTCAAGAATATTCAAAGGCACAACTAGCAAAGCAAGAATTACTTTATGTGATATTGAATCATTAGCTGAAATTTATAATTATAGATCTATTAGATGGACAGCAAAAAAATTAACTCCAATACCAACTAAATTAATTCCTCAATTTATAAAAAATACTTTACGTAAGGTACCCATAATAAAGCAACTTGCTTTTGAATTAGAAATAATATTTTATAAATATAAGGAAAAAGTAGGCGATCATTTAATTTCAATAGTTATTCCTGCAAGAAATGAGGAGGGTAATAGGAAACTTTTAATAGAAGCACTAAATAAATTTAAAAAAATTCCTAATAAAGTTGAAATAATCTTTGTGGAGGGAAACAGCAAAGATAAAACTTTTCAAATGTTAGAAGAGCTTACTAAAAATTTTTCAAACAGCTTCCAAATATCTCTTTTAAAACAAACATCTAATGGTAAGAAAAATGCAGTTGTTGAGGGTTTCAATATTTCATCCGGTGAAACTTTGGCAATTATAGATAGCGATTTTACAGTAGACGTCAATGACAGTATCGAAGCAATAATGCAATCGACGAAAAATGAGAATATCCTTGTTAATTGCTCTAGAACAACATTCCCAATGGAAAAAGATGCTATGAGATGGGCTAATTATATCGGGAATAGATGTTTTGCTTTATTGTTATCTATATTAATAAATAAACCAATTTCTGATTCACTATGCGGGACAAAAGTTTTCTCAAGAAAGTTTTTCAATTTGATGAGAAAAAATGGTAGTTGGGAATCTAAATCAGATCCTTTTGGTGATTTTACGATAATTTTTGAGGCAGCCAATAATAATATTAAAATCCTTAATTACCCTGTCAGATATTATGCAAGAAAATCTGGGTCACCAAATATATCGAGATGGATAGATGGGATCAAACTTCTTAAGGTATGTTGGAAATATATGATTTCAGACCTTTAAAATAAAAAATAATTTTTATTTTTCGGAAGTAAATTTATAAAAATTCACCAAAAAGGTAATAAAATAGTTAGATTCTAAATGTTAGAGCATTTTAAATCTCTTTTATGGCGTTTAAGTTTCCTCTAAAAAAAATAACAAAAAACACCAATAGAGAAGTATTCAAGAAAGTTCTCATTGTTAGGCTTCCATGCAACCCGATATTCCCAATAGGGCCTATTTATCTCGCAGATCATATTCATAAATGTTTTCCAGAAATAGAACAACAATTTATTGATTTAGCAATAGTACCTTCAAAAAACATTTCTAAATATCTAAAAAGAAAAATTGATCAATTTCGGCCCCATCTACTTATTTTTTCTTGGAGGGATATTCAAATATACGCACCTGTAGATGGACGAAGCGGTAACCCCTTACAGAATTCTTTTGAAGTTTTTTATTCAAATAATATTTTTAAAAAAATTAGAGGTGCTTGGGGGGGCTTAAAGTTAATAACATCCCATTATGAGGAAATAAATAGGAATACATCTTTGGTAAAGATGGGACTCAAGAGAGCTCAAAAATATAATAAATCAGTAAAAGTGATTTTAGGGGGAGGGGCCGTAAGTGTTTTTTACGAACAGCTAGGTAAATTATTACCAAAAGGCACAGTAATATCTGTCGGGGAAGGGGAAAACCTGATTGAAAAGATCATTAAAGGTGATTCTATTTCAAAAGAAAGATGTTACCTGGCTGGGCAAAAGCCAAGGAATAAATTAATACATGAACAACCCTCTGGAACGGTTAAAACAGCTTGTAATTACAAATACATTAAAGCTATTTGGGCTGAATTTGATTGGTACATAGAAGGTGGAGATTATTATGTAGGTGTTCAAACCAAAAGAGGGTGCCCACATAACTGTTGTTTTTGCGTTTATGCAGTTGTCGAGGGTAAGAAAGTTCGAGTTAATCCCATCAATGAAGTTATAAAAGAAATTAAGCAACTTTACGAAATGGGTGTTAGAGGTTTTTGGTTTACTGATGCTCAATTTATTCCAACTAGGAACAATATAAAGGATGCTAAATTACTTCTTCAAGCTATAAAAGATCAGGGTTGGAATGATATTAAATGGGCCGCCTACATTAGAGCAGACAATATTGATCGCGAATTAGCTCAATTAATGGTTGATACAGGAATGAGTTATTTTGAGATAGGAATAACGTCTGGATCACAAGAGCTTGTTAGAAAAATGAAGTTAGCATATAACCTCAAAACAGTACTAGAAAACTGTAGGATGCTTGTTGATGCAGGATTTAGAAATCATGTATCGGTCAACTACTCATTTAATGTTTTTGACGAAACCCCAAATACCATTAAACAAACTATTGCTTATCACAGAGAGTTAGAAAATATCTTCGGAAAAGGTTTAGTAGATCCAGCTATATTTTTTATAGGTTTACAACCACACACTCTTTTAGAAAAGTATGCTTTAGAAAACAACATCCTAAAACCTAATTACAATCCGATGAGTATGATGCCATGGACCGCAAGAAAACTGTTATGGAATCCTGGGCCTCTAGGTAAAAAGCTTGGAGAGGTATGTTTAGAAGCTTTTGAGAATCAAGATGATGAATTTGGGAAAACAGTTATTAATATATTGGAAAGAAATTATGGCAAAGCATCTTTAGATGATTCTCTAAAAGTTCGAAAATTTTCAGAAAGGAAGTTAAGCTCTGCAAAATTATAAGAGGGTTTAAGCTTAATTAATTTTTAATAATACAATCATTCATCTTTTTCGATTGAACTGGATATACCTTTAGATTTAAGTGATTCTGAATAAAATTCAGCTGGTTCTAGGTCACAAACGATAACTAAACCAACCCCATTATTATGAGCCTCAAGCATAATAGCGATAGCATCTTGCTCGCTTAATTGTGGTACAACTTCTCTAAGCGCAATTGTAATATACTCCATTGAATTTACTGGATCATTATGAAGTAGTACCTTATATTTTGGTGATTTATTTTTTAACGCCGCTGTTTTCTTTTCTAGGACTGCTGCGTTGTTATTGTCACCTTTTTCTAGCTTTATAATTGACATTACTTTTAATTTTTAATTACTAGGAAATTTATTAATTATTATATATTAATTATTCGCTCCATTGCATTAGAGACATTTAATCTTGAGTTAAAGGCAGATAATCGAAAATAACCCTCTCCTGCCAACCCAAAACCACTTCCAGGTGTTCCCACTACGTTAGCTTTTTCAAGTAAATGATCAAAAAAGTCCCAAGAAGTCATATCAGCTGGGACTTTAATCCAAACATATGGCGCGTTACAACCGCCATAAACTGTAAAGCCAGCACTTCTTAGCTTATTTCGCATAATCTTTGCATTTTCCATATAAAAATCAATTAAAGAATTAACCTCTTTTTTACCTTGAGATGAATACACTGCTTCAGCTCCTTTTTGAACGACATAGCTGACTCCATTAAATTTAGTACATTGACGCCTATTCCATAATGGCCATAAATCAACCTTATCACCTTTTGAATTTTGTCCTGTTAAACATTTAGGGATTACTGTATAAGCACATCTTACGCCGGTAAATCCAGCATTTTTAGAGAAAGATCTAAATTCTATAGCACAACTTTTTGCTCCATCTATCTCATATATTGAATGAGGTACATCTTTATCTTGAATAAAAGCTTCATAAGCTGCATCGAAGAGAATCAAAGACTTATTATGATTAGCATAGTCAACCCATTTTTTTAATTCATCTTTAGTAATAGTTGCCCCAGTGGGATTATTTGGAAAACAGAGATAAACAATATCAACTTTATTTTTAGGAATTTCAGGTAAAAAATTATTATCCTCATTAATCGCTAAATATAATAATCCTTGATAAGTTCCATTTTTAAGTGTTTCTCCTGTTCGCCCAGTCATCACATTACTATCTACATAAACAGGATAAACAGGATCTGTTACGGCAATTAAATTATCGTGGCCAAGAATATCTAAGATATTACTGCTATCACATTTTGAACCATCTGAGACAAATATTTCTTCCGGTGTAATTTGACATCCTCTTGAAATAAAATCATTTTTAGAAATTTTCTCTCTAAGCCATTCATATCCTTGCTCTGGACCATAACCTTTAAATCCTTCATGTGTTCCCATTTCATTTAATGCTTTACTCATCGCATTTATACAAGCATTAGGTAGAGGTTCAGTTACATCTCCTATTCCAAGCTTAATAACTTCTGAGCCTTGATTAGCTTGTGTATAACTATTTACTCTTTTTGAAATTTCAGGAAATAGATATCCTGCTTTGAGCTTTAAATAATTTTCGTTTATTTGTACCACTTTAAAAATTTAGGTGTTTAGTCTTTATTAGAATAATAGATTAATGTGCTTAAGCGGGAATTTGATGTTAAGATATAGGAGGTTATGATTTAACTAAAGAAATAATCATAACTATTAAATCAATTTCAAATAGTTTGAAAGTCGTCTAAAATTTAAATACTTAGCAAATTAAATTGCTACCAATTATTTTAAAAAATCTAATAAATTTAACAAACAAGAAATTGTTAGTAAATAATTAAATATAAAATTATTTACCTTTTATCGATTTTCAAAATTCAAAACATACTTAATCTTTTTATATGTCTCAGCAAATTATAATAGCTGAGCAGGCTCGTATTGCAGCACTACTCACGGATGATCGAGTTGATGAATTAATCGTCGCACAAGGTCAATATCAAATCGGGGATATTTTTTTAGGAACTGTTGAAAATGTTCTACCAGGAATTGATGCTGCTTTTATCCATATTGGAGAAAGTGAAAAAAATGGCTTTATTCATGTATCAGATCTAGGTCCACTAAGACTGAAAAAAGGTGTTGTAGGCATCACTGAGCTTCTTGAACCCAAACAAAAAGTTCTCGTTCAAGTAATGAAGGAACCTACTGGAAATAAAGGGCCCAGACTAACAGGTAATATTTCATTACCTGGTAAATATTTAATACTGCAACCTTTCGGACAAGGTGTGAATATTTCTAGGAAGATAAATACTGATACTGAAAGAAGTCGTTTAAGAGCACTTGGAGTCTTAATTAAACCACCTAGCACAGGTCTATTATTTCGAACAGAAGCCGAAAAAATAAAAGAAGAATTACTTATTGAAGATCTGGAAAATTTAATTCAACAATGGGATCAAGTTTTAAAAATTTCAGAGACTTGTCAACCACCAAATTTAATAAATAGAGATGAAGATTTTTCATTAAAAATTTTAAGAGACTGTATTAAAGCATCAACTAGTAAAGTTGTAATTGATAATAAAGTAGCTCTCGAAAAAGCAAAAGACTTTTTAATTAATAATGATTCTAATGTGGATCTTGTCTTACATAATAATGACATAAATGAACATATTCTTGAAAAATATCAAATTAATAAAACTATTCAAAAGGCACTTGAACCAAGAGTAGATTTACCCTCAGGTGGATATATCATTATTGAGCCTACTGAAGCTTTAACCGTAATTGATGTGAATTCCGGTTCTTTCACAAGATCAGCTAATTCAAGACAAACTGTTTTATGGACGAATTGCGAAGCAGCTGTTGAAATTTCTCGACAAATGAAATTAAGGAATATTGGTGGAGTTTTAGTAATAGACTTTATAGATATGGAATCTCGAAGAGATCAATTTCAGTTACTTGAGCAGTTTACTCTAGCCATAAAAGATGATTCTGCAAGACCTCAGATAGCTGAGTTAACTGAGTTAGGTTTAGTCGAATTAACAAGAAAAAGGCAAGGTCAAAATATATATGAATTATTCGGCAAAAAATGTAATGCTTGCAATGGATTAGGGCATATAAAAAGTTTACCAAACTATCAAAATTCGAATTCAGAAACAAATCACTCTGCAAAAAAATCTAGCAGATTAAATAATACAAAGTTCACAGATTTAGAGCCATCTGAAGTAATTGAAAATCAAGAAAAAATTGTCAAGAAAGAGTTACCTAACTCCAAAATTTTAAATAAAGACGATGATCCTGCCAAACAAAAAGAAAATGATAATGAAATAGTTAATACCCATAATTCAAAAGAAAAGAAAGTAATAACAGTTGAGCTAAGCGAAGTTGAAAAGATTGTCTATAGTCAACTTGGTATTAATCCATTAATTAAATTAGGAAAACAATATCTTACTAATAATCATTTAGTACGTTTAGAGAATAGTAATAACAACGAAAAAGAACTCTCTTTACAAAAGAATAAAAAAGCAAAAACTAAAGTTTCTAATAAGAAAACAAATAAAAAATCCTCAACTTCTAATTCAATAGAAAAGTCTGAAGTTGAAGTAAATGAGTCTAAAGAAATTAATCATGAGAGCAAATTACCAAAGATAACAACTGCTAATGAGGAAGTAGAAATAACAGATGAAATTGATAATTCAAGACGGAAAAGAAGAAGATCATCTGCAAGTATTGAATAAACAACTTGAGATAGGTATTGACGAAGTAGGTCGAGGTGCAGTTTTTGGACCTGTATTTTCTGCAGCTGTAGTTCTAACCGAAAAAAATGGATATACTCTCAAGCAATTGGGTGTAACCGATAGTAAAAAACTAACAGAAAAAAAAAGAAAATTACTTTTGCCGAAAATTATCTCATTATCCTCAGATTACAGTTTGGGACAGTCTTCAGCAAGAGAAATAGATCAACTTGGTATAAGATATGCCACCGAGCTTTCAATGATTAGAGCTATAAAGAAGTTAAAATCCAAACCATATGAAGTTATAATTGACGGTCCATTATCATTAAGACTTTGGAAGAGTCATCAAAGAAATATAATTGCAGGTGATTCCAAATTCACATCAATTGCTGCAGCAAGCATAGTTGCAAAAGTAACACGTGACTTTTTAATGGAAAGATTAGAAAAAAAATTCTCTGGATATTTTATCTTTAAAAATAAAGGCTATGGTACTAAAGAGCATTTATTAAGTCTTAAAGCTAATGGCGTAACGAATCTACATAGGAAAAGTTTTTTAACTAAATTAAACCTTATTTAAATCACACCAATTTACAAAATCTTTTATTAATTGTTGCTGAACTCTAGATTTTATTCCTAATAAAATTCCATTCAATACTGAATGGCCAGTAGATTCTAAAATTTTCTTTGGCACAAGTTTCAAAAGAGGAGGTTGACTTACTGATACACCAAGAAGTGCTTCGCCCTCTAATCCATTATCAGTCGCCTCCAAATTTGCTTTCAAAATTAAACTGAAATCTTCGATTATCCCTAAACCATCTAATTTGCTGTCAAGTGCACTCATTTTTAAAATACCTTCTTTATTCTCAACTGCAATTGATACAACAGGGTTAACATCTAATTGAAAAACCCTGAAACTTGTTACAGTATACTTGTACTTCCCATCCCCTTCAGGTTCCAATTTATTGGGGTCCAGCATTGCTCCAACAACCCTTTCTTCTTCCAAAAGATATTTAGAAAGATATTCTTTATTCCTTGTTACAGAAAGTTTAAGTTTCTGTTTAGCATCAAAAGCTAAAAGCATTTTTCTATATACCTCCAATGCTTAATTGATCTTTTTTTTTTACAATTAATCATGCGCAAACAAGTTGCATATTTGGGCCCTGAAGGGACATACGCAGAAAAAGCAGCTCATATTTTATCAGAGCTTGCCAATTTTGAGTCACCTTTATTTGTACCATGTAATGGGCTATATTCGGTTATTAAAGCAATAGCCTACAACAATTGTGATGCAGCAATAGTGCCTATTGAAAACTCGGTTGAGGGAGGAGTAACAACTACTTTAGACGCACTTTGGAAATTTTCGGATATTAATATCAATAGAGCAATTGTTTTGCCAATAAAACATGCATTAATAAGTGATGGAGATATTTCGGAAATATCAGAAGTACTTTCTCATCCACAAGCTTTAGCTCAATGTTCTGAATGGCTATCTGAGAATCTTCCAGAGGCTATTACTTTATCAACTAATTCAACTTCCGAAGCAGTGAAAATGGTAAAAGGGAGTTCATTTAGAGCAGCTATTGGATCGAAATCTCTTACTGAAATTGAAGGACTTAAAGAACTAGCATTCCCCATTAATGATGTTCCAGGGAATTGTACAAGATTTGTTTTATTAAGTAAAGAATCGATTTTAGATAAAGCTAATATTGCCAGTTTTGCCTTTTCATTGCTCTCAAATAATCCTGGAGCTTTACTTGAAGCTTTAAATTATATTTCAGATTTTGGATTCAATATGAGTAAAATAGAATCTAGGCCTTCTAAAAGAGAACTAGGAGAATATATCATTTACATTGATGTTGATATAAATACAAGAACTAATATTGAAGCGTTCTATGAATTGAAGAAAAAATTAAAACCCTTATGTGAACATTTGGTAGACTTTGGATGTTATTTATCAGAAAAGATTAAATTAGATTAATTAACCTCTACATTTATAAACTCCAAATTCCATTAAACCTTTTTTAAAAGCCCAATCCATTAACAATATTGTAGGAATCTCTCTTACAGACTTTACTAATGCTCTTGGACCTAGGGATAAAATTGCATTTGGCCTTCTAATTCCTTCATATATTGAATCAAACCAAGATGGATTTGTATAGTAATTCCAGTTATCAAAGATAACTTGACCTGAACTATTTTTGTTATTGATAAGAATATTACTAAAATCTTTAATGCTAATAAATTGAGGATGAACCCATTGTTCAAGTAATTGTTTTAGGATTATTTTTTCAAGCGTTGTAGGAGGATATTTTTTTAAATCTCTTGAATTCCAATCAGCTAAAGCTAAATATCCTCCAGGTCTCAAAGTTCTTAACATTTGATCTGCAAATTTATTTTTGTTATTCATATGAGCTCCTGCCTCAACACTCCAAACCCCATCAAATGCTCCATCTTCAAATTTCAAATTTAAAGCATCCATAACTTTGAAGTTACAGCTGCATTCATGAGGCGTAAGTTCTTTAGCTCTTTGTACTTGAGCTGGACTAATTGTTATACCTGTTACATTAAAACCATAATAATTAGCGAGAATCCGAGAGCTTCCACCTATTCCACAACCTACGTCTAAAACCCTTGAACCTCTAGGTAATTTATCCAAACCACTCCAGCTCACCAGCTCATGTACAAACTGGACTTTAGCTTCTCTAAAATCAATATTTTTATTTGGAGGATAGAAACCTAAATGTATATGCTCACCCCACAATCTTTCTAGTAGTTTATCTTGAGTCCACGAGTCATAAGCTGAAGCTACAGTTCCCGAAGAGATATATTTTCTAGTATTAATCCTCCAAAGTACTAAATACAAGAAAAATAGAATTAAAACTAAAAAAATAAAAGATGTTAAGAATAAGGACATTTAATTTTCTTTGATATCTGGAAAACTTTCTTTTAAAGCTGTTCTAGCTGCCAATTGTTTTCTCGTATGATCTAACATTTCAAACTCTCTTTGCAAACGTGTATATGTACTCCTCTCTTCTAAAAGTTTCTGCTGCTCTTCAGCCACCGGTCCACCTAAATGAGCACCAATCCAAAAAGAGAGTTCCATAGGGTTTTCAGGTAATTTATCAGGAAGAACTTTTTGAGAATTAGTTAGTTTACTAGTTAATTTAACTACATCATTTAATGCTTCAGTAACAGAATCTCTTAAAAGATCTAAACTTTGGAAACTTTCGATATTTTCATCAGTAATCCAACTAACAATCGCTGAGCAATATGGTGTTGAACGTACAACTTCTAAGACTTGGAATCTTTGCTGTCCCAACGTGACTATATTACTTCTTCCATCATCGGCTGTTTGATGTTTAATTATTTGAGCACAGCAGCCAACGTTAGCCATACTTTTAGTATTAGGATCCCATTTAATTACCCCAAACATTGAATCTGATTCAAGAACAGATTTAAGCATAATTCTGTATCTTGATTCAAATATGTGTAGAGGTAAAACTTCTTGAGGGAAAAGAACAACTTCTGGGAGAGGGAATAATGGTAATTCCCTTACTGAAAGCTCTCCCATTTAAACCTCAAAATCTATAACTACATATTAGTAAATTTAGGCACTATTCGGGCAATCTTATAGTTTAACTTCTATATCTACACCGCTAGGAAGATCTAGTTTCATTAAAGCATCAATGGTTTTGGCAGAGGGGCTATAGATATCAATAATTCTTCTATGAGTTCTTGTCTCAAAATGCTCTCTAGAATCCTTATCCACATGCGGAGATCTTAGAACACAATAAATTTTTCTTTTAGTTGGTAATGGTATAGGACCGATAGCTGAAGCAGCAGTTGTATCTGCTGTTTGAATAATTTTGTCACATGACAAATCCAGCATTCTTCTATCAAATGCTTTTAATCTTATACGAATCTTTTGTTGAGCAAGTGATGTTGTCATAAATTTGAATTGATCTCTTAATAAAAGGGTTATTGATAATCAATAACCCGTATCTCTTATTTAATTATTCTAGATTATCAGAGGTTAACTTCATAAAATTAAAGAAATTTATTCAATAATTTTAGAAACAACACCAGCTCCAATGGTACGACCACCTTCGCGAATAGCAAAGCGCATACCTTGTTCAATAGCAACTGGACAAATTAATTCACCAGTCATTTTTATTCTGTCTCCTGGCATTACCATTTCTACATTAGCTCCATCATCAGAGGTGAATGCGGTGATTTGTCCAGTCACATCTGTGGTTCTTATATAAAATTGTGGTCTATAACCAGCAAAGAAAGGAGTATGTCTCCCTCCCTCTTCTTTCTTAAGAACATAAACTTCTCCTTCAAATTTAGTATGAGGAGTAATTGAACCTTTCTTAACAAGTACCATTCCTCTCTCAATATCTTCTTTTTGAACACCACGTAGGAGTAGTCCAACATTGTCTCCAGCCATACCTTCATCAAGAAGTTTACGGAACATCTCAACACCAGTAACAGTGGTCAATCTTGTATCTCTTATCCCAACTATTTCGACTTCTTCTCCAACTTTGACTTTACCTCTTTCTATTCTTCCTGTAGCAACTGTTCCTCTACCTGTAATAGAGAAAACATCTTCTATTGCCATCAAAAATGGCTTGTCAATCTCTCTTTCTGGTTCAGGAATACTAGCATCAACAGCTTTCATTAATTCTTCAATTTTAGATTCCCAATTAGAATCTCCTTCCAAAGCTTTCAGGCCTGAAACCTGGACGATAGGTATATCATCCCCGGGGAAATCATAACTATCAAGTAGCTCTCTGATTTCCATTTCCACAAGTTCAATGATTTCTTCGTCATCTACCATGTCACATTTATTTAAAGCGACAACTAAAGCAGGAACACCAACTTGTTTTGCTAAAAGGATATGTTCTTTTGTTTGTGCCATAGGACCATCTGTGGCAGCACAAACTAAAATTGCACCATCCATTTGAGCCGCTCCAGTGATCATGTTTTTGACATAATCAGCATGTCCTGGACAATCAACGTGGGCATAATGTCTGCCTTCAGTTTCGTATTCAACGTGGGCTGTATTAATTGTTATGCCACGTTCTCTTTCTTCTGGAGCACCATCAATGTCTCCATAATCTTGAGCTTGTGCTTGACCTTTTTTAGCTAAAACATTGGTAATAGCAGCAGTCAGGGTTGTTTTTCCATGATCAACGTGGCCGATAGTACCTATGTTGACATGTGGTTTGTTCCTTTCGAACTTCTCGCGAGCCATTTGAATTAAAGAATCGAGGGTTAAAGAGTGTTTAGTTTAGAGATCAGGAGTTGCCCTGATTCTTGGAAATGATAGCTTCAGCAACATTACGAGGAACTTCCTCATAATTTGCGAACTCCATTGAAAATATACCCCGACCTTGTGTCATTGATCGGAGTTGAGTGGCATAACCGAACATTTCGGCTAAAGGCACTTTGGCCTGTACTTTAGACAATCCATCATCGACAGATTGTCCTTCGACTTGACCTCTCCTTGAGGAGAGGTCACCAATTACAGATCCAAGAAAATCATCAGGACTTTCGACCTCAACTTTCATCATAGGCTCTAATAGGACAGGATTGCATTTTTTAACCCCATCTTTAAAAGCCATGGAACCTGCAATTTTGAAGGCCATTTCAGAAGAGTCTACATCGTGGAACGAACCATCGACTAGTGTTACTTTTACATCAATCAGCGGATAACCGGCAAGAACGCCTGATTCACAGGTTTCTTTCATCCCATTTGAAGCTGGTCCAATATATTCTTTTGGAACTGTTCCACCAACAATTTTGTTAACAAATTCAAAACCTTTACCAACTTCAGCAGGTTCCATTTCAATAACTACGTGTCCATACTGCCCCTTACCTCCTGTTTGTCTTGCATACTTACCTTCACCCCTAGAACTAGATCTGATTGTTTCTCTATACGAGACTTGAGGAGCACCGATATTTGCCTCAACTTTAAACTCTCTTAACATTCTATCTACAAGTATTTCCAAATGTAATTCACCCATACCAGCTATAACGGTCTGATTCGTCTCTTGATCTGTGCTAACCCTGAAGGTTGGATCTTCCTCTGATAAGGCTTGTAAAGCTTTTGAGAGCTTTTCCATATCTCCTTTAGTTTTAGGTTCAACAGCAACTGAAATAACTGGTTCAGGAATAAATAAAGTTTCTAGAACTATTGGATCATCCGTAGTACATAATGTGTCACCAGTTGTTGTGTTTTTCAAGCCTAAAACAGCCCCTAAATCACCTGCTCTTAATTCATCAACTTCTTCCCTTTCATCAGCTTTTAAGATTACTAATCTAGAGATTCTCTCCTTAGCATCCTTAGTTGAATTCATAACATAACTACCTTTTGAAAGCACTCCTGAATACATTCTTACAAAAGTTAGTTTTCCGTAAGGATCTGACATTACTTTAAAAGCTAATGCACTGAAAGGCGCATTATCATCTGAGGGTCTGATATCTTCTTTACCATTTGGTAAAACCCCTTGAATTGGCTTTACATCAACTGGAGCTGGCAAATAATCAACTACTGCATCAAGAACTAATTGAACCCCTTTATTTTTAAAGGCTGATCCACATAAAACGGGAACTAAACCATGCTTAAGAACTCCTTCTCTAATGCCTTTTTTTAATTGATCTTCAGTTAATTCTCCTTTATCCAAAAATATTTCAATTAATTCTTCGTCATTTTCTGCGACACTTTCCATTAGCTTACTTCTCCACTCCAATGCCTCATCTTTCATCTCATCTGGTATTGGAGCCTCCTCAATATCAGTCCCTAAATCATTTTTGTATAAGTAAGCCTTGTTACTAACTAAATCGATAATTCCTGTAAGATCACCCTCAGCACCAATCGGTAGCTGAATAGGGAAAGCATTTGCTTTGAGGCGCTCTTTAATTTGTTTATTAACTTTTAAAAAGTCTGCTCCTGTTCTGTCCATTTTATTGACGAAGACCATCCTTGGAACAGAATATCTATCAGCTTGTCTCCATACAGTCTCTGATTGTGGCTGAACTCCTCCAACAGCACAAAATACAGCTATGACACCATCTAAAACTCTCATTGATCTTTCTACTTCAATTGTGAAGTCAACGTGACCTGGAGTATCAATGATATTAATTCTATGATCCTGCCAACTTGTAGAGATTGCAGCAGCTGTGATGGTAATCCCTCTTTCTCTTTCTTGGTCCATCCAATCCGTTACTGCAGCACCATCATGTACTTCTCCGATTTTGTGAACAACCCCTGAATAAAAAAGTATTCTTTCAGTAGTAGTTGTTTTACCAGCATCAATATGAGCGGCTATACCTATATTCCTTACTCGTTCAAGGGGAAAGTCGCGTGCCAATGTTAAAACTCCAAATAGAATGAATTGCTAAATAGCTGCAGTTTATCTAATCAAATAAACTTCTTACAATAATAGACTAATTAAGGACCATTTTGGGTCGAAATTAGTATCTATAGTGAGCAAAAGCCTTATTAGCTTCTGCCATTTTATGAGTATCTTCTCTCTTCTTAACTGCGCTACCAGTTTCATTAGCGGCATCCATTAATTCCCCTGCTAATTTTTGTGACATACTTTTCCCATTTCTTCCTCTTGAAAAAGTAACAAGCCATCTTAGTGCCATCGCAGTTCCTCTTTCTTGACGAACTTCCATAGGGACTTGGTAAGTAGCACCTCCAACTCTTCTGGCTCTCACTTCAACTAAAGGGGTTGCATTCTTTACAGCTGTTTCAAATAACTCCACAGCATTTCCACCAGTTCTCTCACTTATTAGAGAAAAGGCATCAGATAGTATTTTTTGTGCAGTAGATTTTTTACCATGTTTCATTAATCTAGAAATCATCATTGAGGCAAGACGACTATTAAATTGAGGGTCTGGTAAAACCGGTCTTTTTACTGCTGCATTTCGACGTGACATTTTAAAAAAAAATTGATGTAAAAAAATTAATTATTTTTGGGAGCTTTTGCACCATATTTAGATCTGGATTGGCGTCTATCTTTGACCCCTGCAGTATCTAAAGTTCCTCTTATTATATGGTATCTGACTCCAGGTAAATCTTTAACTCTTCCTCCCCTAAGCAGGACTACAGAGTGTTCCTGCAGGTTATGTCCGATTCCAGGTATATATGCAGTAACCTCAAAACCTGAGGTTAATCTAACCCTGGCAACTTTTCTTAAGGCAGAATTTGGTTTCTTTGGGGTAGATGTATAAACTCTTGTACATACACCCCTTCTCTCTGGACAAGATTTAAGTGCAGGAGATTTAGTTTTTCTTGTCAGACGTTTTCTTTCTGATCCAATTAATTGGGAAATGGTCGGCATTAAAATTTATAGATGAAAATACATATTTATTAATCATAACCTTTTACGAGACATATCTAGAATTTTTTTTTCATTTTTTTTAAATTAAAAATAAAATTCAAATATGTTTAGTAATTCTTCATTATTTTTTGCTTTGTATTTTGATATTTATTTTATAATAGAATAAATTTTAGATTTCTTATATAGTTAAATAATCTATGCGAGAAAGTATCAAAAGAAGCAAAGGGCCATATCAAGATAGTTATTCTCCAAGTGGAATTATTGGAGAAAAAGATGCTTGTGGAGTTGGTTTCATAGCAAATATTTATGGGAAGGAAAGTAATTGGATATTAAAGCAATCCTTGAGAGGACTTAATTGCATGGAACACAGAGGGGGATGTGGCGGGGATAATGACTCAGGAGATGGTGCAGGCATTTTATGTTCAATTCCATGGGAATTTTTAGATCAAGAAATGAATTTGGAGCCTCGACCTGATCAGATTAGAGGTTTAGGTATGATATTCATGCCAAATAACGAATTAAAAGTTAAAGAATCAAAACTAATATGTGAACAAGAAGCCAAAAAATTAAATTTCAAAAAAACTTTCTGGAGAAATGTACCAGTCAAAAATGAAATATTAGGGAACTTAGCAAAACAAAACGCACCATTCATATGTCAATGGATCGTTTGTTTGGAGAAAGTTGACAGTCAAGAATTCGAGACTCTCTTATTTCAACTTAGAAAAAGAATTGAAAAAAGGATCAGAGAAAATACAAAAAATAATGCCGCCGATTGTGAATTTTATTTCGCATCACTTAGTTCCAAAACAGTTGTTTATAAAGGAATGGTCCGATCAGAAATACTTTCAAAATTTTATGGAGACCTACAAAAAAAAGAATTCAAGGTTTCTTTTTCTGTTTACCACAGAAGATTTAGCACAAACACCCTGCCAAAATGGCCGTTAGCTCAGCCTATGAGATTTCTAGGCCATAATGGAGAAATTAATACACTTCTAGGAAATATTAATTGGGCTAAAGCTTCAGAAAAACATATCGATGAATATTGGGGAGAATTGTCAAAAGATATCAAACCAATTGTAGACATCAACAAAAGTGATTCATCAAATCTTGACGCAACGCTTGAAATCAATATTCGTTCAGGACAATTAATTACTGATTCTTTAATGAAACTCGTTCCGGAGGCATTTAGAGATCAGCCTGAGCTAAAGGGGAAAGAAGATATAAAAGCATTTTATGAATATTCTGCAAGCCTCCAAGAAGCTTGGGACGGGCCTGCACTTTTGGTTTTTACTGATGGGGATTTTATTGGCGCAACTCTTGATAGAAATGGATTAAGACCTGCAAGATATTCAATTACAGATGATGGATTTGTGATAATGGGATCGGAGACAGGGGTCGTAGATGTTGAAGATAATAAAGTAATTGAGAAGGGTAGATTAGGTCCTGGACAAATGCTTGCAGTAGATTTTACTAATAATAAAATACTAAGAAATTGGGAAGTCAAAACAGAAGCAGCGAGAAGAAATGACTATCTTAATTTGCTTAAAAAAAGAACAGTTAAATTACAGAAGAAAGAATGGTTTGAAAATTGCGAATTAAAAGATCTTGAGTTGCTCCAACAACAAACTGTTTATGGTTTCTCTGCCGAAGATAATGATCTCATACTTGATTCAATGGCTTCTGTTTCTAAAGAACCTACTTTTTGTATGGGTGATGACATCCCCCTAGCGGTGCTATCTTCAAAGCCTCATATTTTATATGACTATTTCAAACAAAGATTTGCACAAGTTACTAATCCCCCAATAGATCCTTTAAGAGAGAAATTAGTAATGAGCTTAGAAATGCATCTTGGAGAAAGATGTTCTCCATTTGAAACGAAAAATATTAAGCCTTTTATCCATTTAAAAAGCCCAATTATTAATGAACAAGAATTAATCTCAATAAAAGAATCGAAAATTAAATCTCATACTATTTCAAGCTTATTTGATATTAAGGAGGGTCAAAAAGGTTTTGAGAATAAACTAAATGATATTTGCAAACAAAGCGAGATCGCAATAAATGAAGGTTCTTCATTAATTATCATTTCTGATAAGGGAGTGACTTCAAACAAAAGTTTCATCCCACCATTACTTGCGGTAGGAGCAATTCATCATTACCTTTTAAAAAAAGAAATCAGATTAAAAGCATCTCTGATTATAGAAACTGGGCAATGTTGGAGTACTCATCACTTAGCATGTTTAATTGGTTATGGAGTGAGTGCTGTTTGTCCTTGGTTAATACTTGAATCCGCTAGACATTGGTTAAAACATCCAAAAACTCAAAAACTGATTGAAAGTAAAAAAATTAATTCTTTATCAACTAAAGACGTTCAAAAAAATATCAAAAAAGCACTAGAAGATGGACTGAGAAAAATACTTTCAAAAATAGGAATTTCTCTTCTATCTAGTTATCATGGAGCTCAAATTTTTGAGGCAGTAGGACTTGGTTCTGATTTAATTAAAATAGCTTTCGATGGAACAACTAGTCGAATTGCCGGAATAACATTAAAAGAACTTTCAAATGAGTCATTTTCAATTCACACGAAAGCTTATCCAGAAATAGATCTAAAAAAACTTGAATTCTTAGGATTTGTTCAATTCAGAAATTATGGAGAATACCACTCAAACAATCCTGCTATTTCAAAAGTTCTTCATACAGCCTTAAAAGAGGGTCCTGGATATGACCATTTTAATACTTATCAAGAACTTGTTCGTAATAGACCAATAACATCTTTACGAGATTTACTAACAATAAAGTCAAAAAGGGATAGCATTCCTCTGGATCAAGTTGAAAGTGTTGAATCGATATGTAAAAGATTCTGTACAGGTGGCATGAGTCTAGGTGCACTATCTAGAGAAGCTCATGAGGTATTAGCAGTTGCGATGAATAGAATAGGGGGTAAAAGTAATAGTGGAGAAGGAGGCGAAGATCCAGCTCGTTTTAACGTATTAAACGATATCGATAAAAATACTCGATCTGCGACATTACCATTTATCAAAGGTCTTGAAAACGGAGATACCGCATGCTCTGCCATAAAACAAATAGCTTCTGGGAGATTTGGAGTAACTCCTGAATATTTAAGAAGTGGAAAACAATTAGAAATTAAAATGGCACAGGGCGCCAAACCTGGAGAAGGAGGACAACTACCAGGACCAAAAGTTGATTCTTATATTGCAAAGCTCAGAAATAGTAAACCGGGTGTAGCATTAATCTCTCCACCTCCCCATCATGATATTTATTCAATTGAAGATTTAGCTCAACTTATTCATGATCTTCATCAAATTCACCCTAAAGCAAAGGTAAGTGTAAAACTAGTTTCTGAGATTGGAATAGGAACTATTGCTGCTGGAGTTAGTAAAGCAAATGCAGATGTAATACAAATTTCTGGACATGATGGAGGTACAGGTGCTTCCCCTTTAAGTTCTATCAAACATGCTGGATTGCCATGGGAATTAGGGGTAGCAGAAGTTCACAAATCACTGTTACAAAATAATTTAAGAGATAGGGTACTTTTAAGAGCTGATGGTGGTCTCAAAACAGGTTGGGACGTTGTTATTGCAGCTCTTTTAGGTGCTGAAGAGTATGGTTTTGGATCAGTAGCGATGATCGCAGAGGGTTGCATAATGGCACGTGTTTGCCATAAAAATACATGTCCTGTAGGGGTTGCCACTCAAAAAGAGGAATTAAGAAAAAGATTTAAAGGTCTTCCAGATAATGTCGTCAACTTATTTTTATATATTGCTGAGGAAATTAGACAAATAATGAGTAGTATTGGTGTCTCTAAAATGGAGGATTTAATTGGTAATAAAGAATTTCTTACTACAAGAGATATTAGTCTTCCAAAGACTGGAAATATAGACCTAACTTCCCTAGTTAATAACAATCATATATTTAACGATAGGTCTTGGATAAATCATTCAAAAAATGCTCATAATAATGGACCTGTATTGGAAGATGAATTTTTAATGGATTCTCATTTTATGGATACGATCAGAAATCATAAAGAATTCACAAAAGATATTAAAATCAAAAATACTGATAGAAGTGTTTGTGCAAAAATTTCGGGAGAAATCGCTGAGCTTTTTGGAAACAATGGTTTTAAAGGGAAACTTAATTTAAATTTTTATGGACACGCGGGGCAGAGCTTCGGTGCTTTTCTTTTAAAGGGGATGAACATCCAATTAATTGGTGAAGCAAATGATTATGTTTGCAAAGGAATGAATGGAGGTTTACTTACTATTGTTCCACCCAAAGTAGACGAGAAATCTTCGGAGCAAGTTATCTTAGGTAATACATGTCTTTATGGTGCGACAGGTGGTAAATTGTTTGCTCTAGGTAAATCCGGAGAAAGATTTGCTGTTAGAAATAGTGGAGCTATTGCAGTAACAGAGGGTTCTGGTGATCATTGTTGTGAATATATGACTGGTGGTAAAGTAATAATTTTAGGCTCAACTGGGAGAAATATTGGAGCGGGAATGACCGGTGGAATAGCTTACATACTTGATGAAAATGATGATTTAGAAAATAAAGTTAATAAGGAAATAGTTAGCATTTACAAGATTAATAATCTCAAGCAGGAAGAAATTTTACTAGAAATTTTAAATGAATATCATGAAAAAACAAAAAGTTTAAAAGCACTTAAAATAATCAAAGATTGGTCTAACTGCAAGAAGATTTTTAAAATAGTTGTTCCTCCTAGTGAAGAAGCACTGCTTGGTATAAATAGTCAGTAAATGTCTATCTACATCAAGACTGAACTAATCAAAAAAGAATTCCTAACAAAAAATGATCTAAAACATCGAATAATCAACGAACATATTAATTGGGTAAAAAATTTAAATAAACGAGGGATTGATATTAAGAGTGGATACTTAGTTGATGAATTTAAAAGACCAGGAGCGGGCGGGTTATTAATTATTGAAATGAATACTTATAAAGATGCCCTAGAAATTATAAAAAATGACCCGATGATAAAAAATAACATCGTTGAATGGAAACTAAATGAATGGATTGATATCAATCAATTAATAATTTAGTTATCTTGGATGTTTTTTCATGAGTTTTTGAATTTCTTCAGCATGATAACTACTACGTGTTAAAGGAGAACTCACGATTTGCATAAAACCTAATTCATCTTCTCCAAATAATTTAAAATAATTAAATTTCGAAGGGCTCACAAATCTTTGAACAGGAAGATGTTTTGGGCCTGGAGATAAGTATTGTCCAATAGTAACTATATCTACATCATTTCTTCTTAGATCCATTAGGAGATTTAAAACTTCATCATCCTTTTCTCCTAATCCAAGCATAAAACCTGACTTTGTATAAACATTTGGAAAATATTCTCTTGTTCTTTTAAGTAACTCTAAAGTTCTTTGATAGTTTCCTTGTGGTCTTACTTTTCTATACAAGCTTGGTACAGTTTCAATATTATGATTCAAAACATTTGGTTTAGAATCTAATACCTGTTCAAGTGCTCCCCAGTTGCCACATAAATCTGGGATTAATAATTCAATAGTAGTTTGAGGAGACTTTATTCTAACTTCCGAGACACATTTGTAGAATTGAGAAGCACCACCATCATCAAGATCATCTCTGTTAACTGATGTTATTACCACATGCTTAAGTTTCATTCTATGTACAGCCTCTGCTAAACGGTCAGGTTCTGTTGGGTCTAAATCTCTCTTTGATCTATCAAAATTAATATCGCAATATGGACATGCCCTAGTGCAACCAGGGCCCATGATTAAAAAGGTTGCAGTACCGCTGGCAAAACATTCCCCAATGTTAGGACAGCTTGCTTCTTGACAAACTGTATTTAATTTTAGATCACTCAATAAATTTGAAATATTACCAATTCTCTCAACTTGAGGTGCTTTTACTCTTAACCATTCAGGTTTGGCAACTGAATTATTTAAAATATTAGTCAAATTAATTTATTCAACCCAATTAACTTTAATTTTAATCAAAATTGTAAAACTTTACTATTTTTATTTACTTCAAGAAAGAAACTAAACATCTATTTAAATCCGAAAGAAATGTAGATATTACTCTATAAAAAAAATAGTCTTGTTTTGTAAAATTGTTTTATGACAAATAAACCTAGGAAATGTGTTCTGAAATCATATTAAAGAACGCTTTATAGAACGTTATTTTTAATACAGTTTCCGAACAACTTCAAACTCTTGAATTCTCGCTTATTATCAATATTATTACATTTATTTGTTCTATTAAGTGTTTTATTAAGAGTATTTGATACAGTTAAAAATATATGTATTAGAACATTGACTTTTAAATTTAAAAGAAAAAGATTTCTTTTATCTGAAAAAAACAAAACTTGTAAATCTATTGGATATGCTAGAGCTATAAATAGTGAATTTGATAACTTAGAAGAACAAATAAAACGTTTAAAAAATGAAGGTTGCAGTTTAATCTTTTCAGAAATTATAAGTTTGGATGAAAAAATAAAACCAGAACTAAAAAAAGCTTTAAATTATTTATCAAAAGGAGATGAATTAATCCTTACTGAACTAGATCGCGCATTTTCCAATAGAAATGAATGCATAAAAACAATCACTAAACTATTGAATAATGAAGTTAGTTTGAGAACTTTATCTGGTTTTTTATCTCCAAAAAATTCTTCAGAGATATATTCTTCAGTTTTTAATATCTTATATGAATTAGACAAATTAGATAATGAATGCTTAGGAGAAAGAAAAAAAGAAATAATTTTACAAAGAAGATTAAATGGTAATAATTTAGGCGGCAGACCAAAAATTAGTCCTTTAAAAGAATCATTAGTAATTAGATTACGTAACGAGGGTTGTTCATATCGATCAATTAGAACTCAAACTGGAATTGCTTTATCAACAATTAGAAGAATAATTTTAGATGGAGAAGATAATTAAGATGAATAAAAAAGAAATTGAAAACCTTATTAAAGAAAATCTTAAAGATACAGCATTACGAATTCATGAATTAGATAGTGAAGATAGAAATAGTTTAATTACGGAATATAAGGAATGGATTTTAAAAGAACTAGATTTTGATGAAATAATGATGTTACCTTACGAAGCTTATACAAATAAATTTGATAGAGATTTCCTAAATGATCTAAATTAATAATAAACCAAATTATTATTATATTCGTAAACAGCCTTGGCTATTTTGGGAAATAACAATTCATCTTTAAAGTATGTTTCCCCTGTTCCAAAAACAACTAATAAAGTTCGTAATGAACGATTATTAACCCACCACGCGGCATCATGTCTTGCTTGTGACATTAATCCTGCTTTACTCCAAAAATCAATATTCTCAGGTAATCCATCTCCTAAAAAACCTTGTACTTGATTAGAAGGGTCCTTAATTTGAACATTCTTATTTAAATTTCTTTTTAAAAAACTTCTTAAGTTTAAATTATCCTTTTGATAATCAAGATTTATCATTATCTCTTCCAAAATTCTTGCAGTTGCATCAGTTGTCATCATATTTCTGTTTTGATTTTCATTTCCATAAAATTCTTTTTCTCTGCCAAAAGGGGCATCATCCCAAGTCTTTTGGCAGCAATTAATTTCATATAATTCGTTCCAATTAAGATCTTTTAACCAATCATTAATTATCGACCTTTGATATTTCCAATTCTCCCAATGATCGCCCTCTATGGATGGACCACTTGTAGTACCTGTCAGGATATCAACTATAAAGCTTGTAGCATCATTACTTGAGTAAAACAGCATTTTGTATACCGCATTACTTATTTCTTGACTTAACAATATTTTGTTTTTTTCAATCCATGAGTATGCAGCAAGGCCATAAACTAGTTTTACAATGCTTGCAGGATAAATAAGTTTTTTATTATTGATTCCAAATCCAACACCTTTACTTAAATGATTATTTTCATCTTTGTAGTTAATCCAAGTTATGGCGATATCTTTTTTTGAATATTCTTTATTGTTAAAACAAACTCTGTCTAGAATATCATTTAATGCTAGACCCATTTCTTCTCGCAAATAATAAAAAGACATTCTATGAAAAAAAATATAGACCCTATCTCACTATTTAAGCAAACTAATTTTTCTAATACTATTTGGTGGGAAGTAAAAATTAATATTTCTGGATATCAAAATGAAACTGAAAATAATTTAGTAACGGAAATATTCAAAAATAGAATTTTCAAGCTTATTTATCCAACTCCATATCAAAGTAAAAAAAGATTATCTAGGATATTAGTTCAATTTTATGAAGATGGTTATATCTGCTGGATTGATTTAGATAAATTAATTATTGAGAAATTCAATTTTAATAACAGTTTCATCAAATCTGATGAAATATTTATACGAGAAAAAATTCCATTGGTTCTTAATTGGATCAAAAATCAATCTAAGTTAAAAAATCAATATCTTTGGGGTGGAACAATAGGTCCTAATTTTGACTGTTCAGGATTAATTCAAACGGCATTTCTAAATTATGGAATTTATATACCTAGAGACTCATATCAAATAAAAAGTTTTTGTCGGCATCTTTTTAATTTTACAGAAATCAAATATTCACTCGAAAAAGGCGATATTTTATTTTTTGGTAATAGCAAAAAATGCGATCATGTTGGAATTTATAAAGGAGAGGGATTGTATTACCATTGTTCAGGTAATGATTTCGGAAGAAATGGTATAGGAATAGATACTCTAAAAAAGACTAATGACAGAATTTCTCTTCATTATCAATCAAAACTGATTTCTGCAGGAAGAATATTCAGATCTTTCAGATGGGATAAAACTATTAGATGAAAGTTTATATTAGATTTTTGACTTTTTTATTATTTCCTAGTGAATTTAACCTGCAGTCCAAATATTTTTAATAATTGGCATTATGGTATCTAAATGTAGAGTACCTACTAATAGCCAGGCAAATACAGCTCCGCCACAACCTCCCAACCAAAATCCACTTGTAAAATCAGCCCAACCTGCTCTGGTAAACAAGTCTGCGGGAGGGTTATTTACAGTAGCATCTGGGGGCTGAACATTAGGTGCTTTTCCTGGAGCGTTGTAAAGAACTAAAAGTGCTGTCATTATATGAACTGCTCCAATAGCTGCTAGAAGACCTGCAGTTATAGCAAAATCGGAATTTCTAAGTGGACCTGTCATCGTAAATGGTCCATATAAGAGATAACCAAATGCTGCTCCTGTCTCTAAACCTCTAAAGTTTGGAGAAATCCCTTCCCTATAAAAAGGTAAGTTATTAATAAACGCTTTTGTGAAATAACCACTATTAACTGGAGTAGCTAAATTCCCAACACATGGATCAGCAACTGTTTTAACAGCCCATTGATTTGCAACACCAATATCATCAGGCTGGACAGAATTATCTCTATATTTATCATCAAATTTAATAGAATTTGTTGATTCTGAGAATGATTTTTGAAAGTCGCTCATTGTTTTAATAGTTATTTTTTAGTTAGTTTATTCAGTTGCAGTAATTAATCTACCTATCAGTACGATAAATACTGCAGGCATAGCTATCCCAATTAATGGAACAAAGATCGGTGGAAGGAGATTTGCTAAATCAGATGGCATAGTTATTTAAAACATCTTTAAACACTTTAATATTTATTTGAAAAATAGTGTTACTTTTATTAATGGATGATATAAAAATTATTAACTTTTTTTATGCTTAATTACTTGACTATAGTTTTTATTATCTTAATAATATTTTTTCTAGTTATCTACAAGAAAAAATATATATTTAAAGCTCTAGATAAAAAGAAATCATATCCAATTAAAGAAATACATAATAAAAATAAAAGACTTTCTTCATTAAAAAAAAGTAAAAATATTTATTATCAACATAACTTTAATAATTACTCGGAATTTCAAAAAAAAAATTTAAGAGAAAACATGTCAAGACTATTTAAAGGGGGTACAGTAGATAAATTAAAAGCTTTAAATATTGCAGAAGAATTAGCAGATAAATCTACATTACCTATTCTCAGAAAAGGATTAAAAGATATGAACCTTCAGGTAGTTGAACGTTCTGCCCTACTTATTAGAAAATTTACGTAAATAATTACTCTTTAGAATTACTTTGGATTTTTCTAACTCTGTAAATCGGCCTATTTTGACTTTCGTGATAAGTTCTCATTAACAGTTCGCCTAATAATCCAAAACTAAATAATTGAACACCTGCAATTCCCAATATTAAAGCAAACATTAGCATGGGACGATTACCAATATCTTGACCTAAAGTTTTGAGAACAAATAAGTAAAAAGTCATGCCTAGACTTATCAAAATACTGATAATTCCAACAAAACCGAATCCATACATAGGTCTAGTTAAAAATTTAGTCATAAACCAAACTGTCAGTAAATCCATCAAAACCCTAAAAGTTCTATCTATCCCATATTTACTAGAGCCGTATTGGCGACTTCTATGATTAACTTCGATTTCTTTGATTTTAGCTCCTTCTATGTTCGCTAAAACTGGTAAAAACCTATGAAGTTCACCGTATAATTTTATGTCATCTACAATTTCTTTTTTAAAAGCTTTCAATGAACAACCGTAATCATGCAACTTCAGTCCAGTAACATTAGCTATCAACTTATTAGCTATTTTTGATGGTATGCGTCTATTAAGTAATTTATCTTTCCTTTCATATCTCCATCCACAAACTAAATCATAGCCAGAATTAATATATGAAATTAATTTTGGAATATCATTAGGATCATTTTGTAAGTCTCCATCTAGAGTAATTACAATTTCACCTTTAGAATTATCAAAACCTGCTGCCATTGCTGCAGTTTGTCCATAATTCTTTCGAAGTGAAATTACTGATAATTCCTTAATCTTAATAGTTAATTGATCTAATACAGTTGAAGTATTATCACGAGAGCCATCATTAACTACTATCAATTCACAATTATAATTATTATCTTTAATAACATTTAAAACTTCATCTAATAAATAACCAATACTCTCACTTTCATTAAACACAGGGATAATAATAGATATCAACTGAGTAATATTTTTCATATGATTCGCGATTAATAATCTTTTAATTTTAACTTAATTTAGAACAAAGAAATTAAACAAAAAAAATCACCACATAAGTGGTGATTTATCTTATTTAATAAGTTTTTATCCAAACTTACCTGAAGTAGAAGCTATTACAAATGCTCCGAAAGTGAGAATATTTCCAATTGTGAAATGAGCTAATCCCACTAGTCTTGCTTGAACAATTGAAAGTGCAACAGGTTTATCTCTCCAACCTACAAGGTTTGCTATTGGAGTACGCTGGTGGGCCCAAACTAATGTTTCGATTAATTCTTGCCAGTAGCCACGCCATGAGATCAAGAACATAAACCCAGTGGCCCATACTAAATGGCCGAATAAGAACATCCAAGCCCAAACAGAAAGTGAATTAACGCCGAATGGATTATATCCATTAATTAATTGAGCTGAGTTTAGCCATAGATAATCTCTAAACCAACCCATTAAGTAAGTTCCAGACTCATTAAATTGAGCAACATTACCTTGCCAAATTGCTAAATGTTTCCAATGCCAGTAAAAAGTTACCCATGCTATCAAGTTTAATGCCCAGAACATTGCTAGATACATGGCGTCCCAAGATGAGCTGTCACAAGTACCTCCTCTCCCTGGTCCATCACATGGGAATGCATAACCTAAATCTTTCTTGTCTGGAATAAGCTTAGTGCCTCTAGCATCTAAAGCCCCTTTAATTAGAATTAGTGCAGTTGTGTGAAGTCCAAGAGCAATAGCATGATGAACCAAGAAA